>JACPFA010000025.1 GCA_016183235.1 Deltaproteobacteria bacterium | reverse complement strand
CCTACGGGCTGGCGACGCCATTATCGCTGCAACCGCCATTGAAAATGGGCTCACGCTCACCAGCAGCAATATAAAACATTACCGAGCCATCAAAGATCTTAAATTAAAAGTTTTTAGGCCTTAAACACCACCTTTACTCAAGTCGTATGCCACGGGGTCAGAAATGAGACAGGTTTAGAAATTAACGATTTCATATTTAAATGGCTTGATGGAGGCAATAGCGTCAAAGTCTTTCTGGTTTGCGGTATAAAGAATAGCTCCCAGCCTTAAGGTGCTTAAGGCAATCAGCGTATCACTCAGTAGAGTTGGAAGTTTAGCCTTCCAATCTTTTTTGTGTGCTCTTAATTTTTGCAGTATGAACCCTGCCTCCTTCCAATCTTCATGGGTGGGGGTTGCAATGCGACCAACTTTTTCAAAGGGTCTAAAAAGAGTTTCAATATGCTTCTTGCCTTGAGCGTCTAGGGAACCCCGCAGCAATTCTTGAATGACAACCGAAGAAAAGAAAAGATCCCGCGTTCGAAAGGTATAAAGGGCTTTAATGGATTCTTCGAATTTTCCGGTACGGATAAAAGCTATGTAAATATTCGAATCAATAAGGATTTTAAACATAGATTAAAGGTGACCCACATGCCCCTTAGCTTTAACCTTTTTAAGGGACTCTAGGATATCTTTTTGAAAGGTCACCAAATCTAAAGCACGATCGATAGCCTCAGTTGCTGTTTTTACCTGAAGCAATTTTTTGGCTCTTTTTAACTTCATCTCATCAAGATAAAAATTCTTTCTTTTAATTAGCACTTTCATCGTCTGTATAATATACTAAAATATACAGATAGTCAATGATAAACAAATCCTATTAATCTAATTCATAACCCTAAGTAATGATATTATCTTGGCCGAGTCAGCTATGGTCTCAAGTCTTGACATGAGATAGGTTCATTCACAATCTACACTCACATTTTGACCCAATTCTCGATCTTTAATCCTGGAACACGGGCAAATTCTCGAACATTGTTGGTGACGAGTGTTACACCTACTGATAAGGCGTGGGCTGCTATCAACATATCAAGGGCGCCAAGGGTTTGCCCTTTTTTTTCTAAGTAAGTTCGAACTCTTCCATATTGTGTAGCAGCAAGTTCATCATAAGGCATAACATCAATGGGCAATATAAATTCAGCAAGGGCTATTTTGTTTTGATCAATCCTTTCGCTTTTTTCGACACCGTATTCTAACTCACTGAATGTGATTGAAGAAATACAAACCTCTGATAACTTTTTTTTCTTCAACCGCCCTATAACCACCGGTGGTTTCTTTTTGATAAGGTATATGCAGATATTGGTATCTAGCATGTATTTCATAAAACATGGGCCCTTTTTTGCTGCTTGGGCTGGTTGCGTTCATCCATAAAATCATCTGAGAATTTATCTAGACTTTTCAATAGAGATTGCCACGGAGATTTTCTTGGAAAAAGAATAACCATACCTTCAAATTTTCTCACGTAAACATCGGACCCCGAAAATTGACAATCTTTAGGGAGACGTACAGCCTGGCTCCTTCCATTAGTAAACAATTTAGCAGTTTGCATCTTTCACCTCCATATAAGTATATATCATGATATATATCTTTTGCAAAAAGTCAAGCAGAAAACCAATGCGGCAAAGCTTGGCATAAGATAGTTTTATAAATTAACGATTAAATCCTATTAATCTAATTCATATCCATAAGTGATTATATTATCTGGGCCGGGGGGGATGCGGTCGGGATCGCTGGTGAAGAAGAATTTTAACAATTTGCCGGGGGTGACGGGTTCTGAGAGTTTTAATGGTAAAAAAGCTTGTTTCCAATGGGTGGGGGCTTCTGTGGGGGCAGTAGAAAAAATATGATGACCAAATAATTGTGTTTCAAACCAGCCGGCAAAACCGGATAAGGTGCCAGGTCTTTCGATATTAAAATCGGCTTGGCAATTTAAAGATGGGCTGGAATTTTGCAAAAGATTTATTTGGGCAAGGCATTGGGGTTTAGACAAAAAATATTCAGGGGGGATTAATTCAGTGCGAACATCCATGGGGGTGTCGATTTCGTGAAGAAGAAAACTAATTTTAGAAACGGAAGATTCTTCCCCCGGGTCAAGCCCGGGGTCAGAATAACATTGAATATTTTTAAATCGGGCTAATGTTTTGGTCCAGGGGGTAGAATCGACTGGCACAGCATAAAGTGAAAATTGTTCGGGAATGACTTTGCCGCCTTTTTTGAGAAAGCGTTTTTTGGCATCGAGTAAGGTGGGTAAAATATTTTCGTCGATGGCTAGGCTACCTAAAATCTCTGATACGATAACATCGGCTTTTTCAGGAAGCCTCACCTGCCCTGATAATTTTTTAATGAAAGTAATTTGTTTTAAAAAATGATTTTGTTCAGCAAATTTTCTGGCCAGTTGCAGGGTTGGGCTATCGGCCTCAATGGCATAAACTTTTTTGGCACCTGCTTTGAGGGCTAGGAACGATAAGACTCCTAACCCACAACCTATATCTACCACTACATCACCCGGTTTAACCACTTGAGCAATTGCCCGCCCATAGGCCCGCATGCGAATTTCGTCGTTGAGCATTATCGAATGGTGATACAGAAGATCGGGCACTGCCCAGCAATACCATTAATGGATCCCGGGTCAAGCCCGGGATGACATTAAAATCTATCCCCACCGGAGTTTACCCCTGCGTAGGCGGGGGCGGGGATGACATGGCAACCTTATAATCCAACCCCGCCTTGCTCGATAATATCGGCCAATTGCTTGCGGGCGGCTTCCCACACGTTGGGATCGTTGTCCCAACCCATGTCGGTGCGCACCCAAGTGGGGTCGCTGATCATGCTCACACCATATTCCCACAAAACTTTGGGAATAAGATTCGCCACAATTTGTGCCACTCGCGCGGGATCGGCAAGGCTAGCCAAGGTTAGGTAATCCATATCTTGAATACCACGTCGCCAATGTTTAAGGCGCAAACTAGCAATGGGGCCATCCATCTCGTAAGAATCGGCGGGGTAGACTTTATCGGTACCCGGATAAAATAATACTCCATCACCATTGGTGTAATTCCAGCCATTTTCACCAATGACGGGATCTACATATCCAACGGTACCAAAGGTTCTGGCCTCATGGAACAGGTTGTTCTGTTTGCCAGAAGTTTGATAGTCGTTGTAATAAGTCGTCTCCCACACAAACCAGCGCTTGGCACCCTTCTTAAACTGCGACCACGGGCGTTGCCTAAAGGCCACGCCATCGTCTTCAATTGCCATAGAGCCATTGGCCGGGCGTTTGCCGTTGTAGAGCCAATAGTCTTTGTCGGGATCCTGAATATAATACTGAGTAGCAATTTCCCATTGATCGGTAATGCCAACGGTGACTCCCGAAATAGGCAAGGTTAAACTAGGGATATATTGATAGGCCTCGGGCGCCCCCAAAGTAGCGGCAGTTTTGAGTTTGCGGCCTGGGCCTGGATTATTTTTGACCCAGCTCGCCCATTGTTCAATTTGAGAATAGTTGCTACTCTCATCGATGAGATAAAGAAAATATTCGGTGTCGGGAGCGTTTTGTTCAAACCAAGTCACCCAAGCGTCGGAGTGCTCACGCATTCCGGCTTCGCCTTGATTTTGCCACGACCACGAACCGTAAGTACCAATGGAGTAAACGCCATTGCCAACGCCGACCCCTGGGCCATCATAACCATTTTGCGGAGTAAAAAGCGTGCCATCGAGTCGCGGCAACCAACGCGGGCGCGGGGCGTCGTAATTCCACACTTCATCACCATAGTCGGCATCCATCAACGATATCTTATGGCGATGGGCCAACAAGAAATGCCGATTGCGCACCAGATCGGATTTGGCCACTTGGTTTGCGGCATAAGGCCAGGGTTCGCCCACATAACGTTTGTTGATATCTTGATATCCCAAAAAGGCCATGGTTTTGGCGTTGGGAACATCGGGTAGCGTAAAGTTACGCACGGTCAACTGCACCGGTACTTCGCTAATCAAACTACCCTGCTGTTTTATTTGCACTTTGCCCGTATAAAGACCAGCCGGGATATTTTTGGGAATAAAGATATCGGCCCACACGCTTTGATTTTTGCCTTGGGCGATATTGAACTGTTGTACCCATTCTATAGGTACAGCAATGTCGGGGTAAAATTTATCGTGATCGGGGCGATCGGTCCACAGGCCTTGGCCAACCCCCTCGCCAGTGTAGGGCCGACGCATGCGCTCGGGGATATGACGCTCATCGTAGAACTCAGAACCAAAGCGGCTTAAGCCCTTGATTTGCAAATATCGCACATAAAAGAGCTCGATGTTGCGATCGACCCAATTGAAAACTTCATTGCCTGAAGTTGGGATCGAATGAATCGTGGTGCCATTGGGCCCTACTAGTTCGTTCAATTCAACACTCAATCCATCAACCGATTGATTGGCCGCTTCCAAAATTAAATTGAAATTTACGACTTCATTGCGCGCCCCAAAGACACTCACATATTGACCATTCCACACGGTGTTGACCACACCCATAGGATTTTGAGTGGCACGTCGTTCGTCTTGAGTGATTTTATCTTCGCCATTATTCGCCCAGACGGCAGACAGGGGATTATCGCCGGTTGGAGGAGGAGGTGGTGGTGGAGGGGGTGGGGGTGGCGGAGTGGGCGTTGGAGTAGGTGCAGGCGGCGGTGGCACAGATGTCGGTGTCGGTGTCGGTGTAGGCGCAGGTGGAGTTGGTGATGGTGGTGGCAAGACAATATTTCCGTTAGCCGCTGTAAAACTAAAATCCTTGCCAATATAGCCTGTCGCAAAATGAGCAAAAACGCGTAACCAAATCGTTCGCCCATCGGTGGGGATATTACTGACCGATAGTTTACATTCCGTCAAATCTTGAGCCCACTTGATATCGGGCGAAGCAATCGATGTTCCCACGGCAAAATCAAAAGTTGTTGCCCCGTGGCCATCGCATACAAAGGTTACTTCCGAACCTGGTAAAGTGGATCCATCCGATGGGCTTAACAAAGTCGCTACGACTGGTGTTGTAACCGTAGGTGTGGGTGTCGGAGGAGGAGGCGGTGGTGGCAACGTGGGTGTAGGCACAGGGGTTGGGCTGGGAATAGGCTCTGGTGTTGGACTTGGAGAGGGTGCGGGTGGTGCAGGTGGTTGAAAATCGGGAAAATAAATCTTGATAAGGCTTGCGGCAAATTCTGCCCGTGTGATGCGGGTAGCGCCATAGGTCTTATCGGCCATCGAGATATAGAGTGAAGGATCCAAATGCACCAAGGCATCCATCCCATAGAAAAATTTATAAATACCTTTAGAAAGCCCATAAACTCGGGTGTAACCCTTAACACTGGGCCCTGAATAACTGGCAATCATCTGGCTGTAGTAATTTAAATAATCCGCTGACACCGCCTTAAACACACGAGTGGTAATAACGTAAGTATCGGCGCGCGTACGGGTTCGTGTAGCAATCGCACAACGAGTCGAAGTGATAAATCTTTTGGCATAGGCGTAAGACAGAATGGGATTGGTAGGGCAAATCCCCCCTTGGTAAGCCATCGCCGCATCGTATTGATCGGTGATGCGAAACAAAACCTCAAGCAAACTTTGTGTGGTGAGGCCTTTATCTGGGCTAAACTGATCGGAATTGGGTAACGCCCAATAATCGTTGTCGATTAAATAAAATATTTCGGGTTCAAACTCATGGCCCACAATATCGCTGGGATTGGGATGAGCCGTAGCGTTTTTGATCAGCGGCAGATTAAAGATTAAGCTAAAGACGATCGAGAATAGACAAGACCATTTCAGAAGTGTGCCCTTCATACCATACCCTCCTACGTGTTTGGCCTTATCCTAGTCCTTTTTTTCGATGACTTGGCATGGCTCCCTGACAAAAGAAAAACCGTGCCGAATCACTTTCGATCTTGGAAGAAAATTTAGAGTGTGTCAACCAAAGCTGAAATTATGTACAAAACTAAGTTCGTAACTCATTTAAATAATTGGTGATAATCAATTAATTTTTTTGTACACTTTATACATTAAAAACCTCGCGACTTTTTCTAAATGCTTACGAAAATTCAACTTGCTGAATCTATTGATTATTTTTAAATAAAAAACAGGGGTAACAAAAAATCGATACTACCTCCAGGCTAAAGTTGTTTTAAATCCTAGCTCTGCTGTTGACCTGGCACCTTTTTATAAAATACCCAGATGGGTTATGCAAACCTCAAAATGGGGTATTTTGTCCCATTTTATGAACATATTTTACAATTTAAATTAATTTAATTAATAATTTCAAATAGTTATAATACAGCCCTTGGCATGGAATTTGCTATTTATAGCCTTGGACCCTTATTTTTAGGGGCTAAGGAGTATGAGTTTATGGTTCGAAAATCCGATGATGTAACCGGCAAAAGTGCCAATCAAATTTATCAAGAATTGCTTCAACTAACAACAAAGGCTCCAACTGAACCAGTAAAACCATCAAAACCTCCACGGTTAAGCGAGGAAGATCGGCTCTACCGCGACTACCAAAAAGCCAGGGTACTAACCGAAGCAAGACAAAAGGGAATGAGGCTCCCACCTGAATTGCAACCCTATGTAGACTGTAAACCAGTCAAAAGAATTGTTGCCTCTCACGAAGGGGGTGGAGTCAATCGCTATCAAGTAACAACTTATGATGATAAAGTTTATGATTTTCGTTTTCAAGCGAGCGAAGACAGTTACAAACTTGTTTTAAAATTACCTGACAAATATAGCTCGACCCTTACTATCGATGGCAGTGAAAATCCAAGAAGCCTAGCTAGAATGCAAGCCCTTTTAGATGTTCGCTCGGAGCAATTTTTAGCAGAAAGGGCTAAGCGCGAAGCCAGTAAACCAAAAGTAGCTGTCAGAGATGTGCCTCCAAAGAAACCATTGATTGAAGACCCACAGTTAGTCAAGCAACCAACGGGATTAGCGGGCATTCAATTTAAGGAACCCCATTTAAGCGTTATCATACCAAAAACACCAGAAACAAAACCACGGGCAGAAGGCCCAAGGCTTACCCGCCGTTTCAATCATGCAACTAGAGAAACTGAAACTGCTTACCGTGACACTAGACAAGAGGCTCAAGCTGCGGCTTATCGGCAAGTAAAAGCGGAACCTGAAATTGTGGAAAATCCTGCCAATAAATTATTTAGGGAACTTATCGAAGAAACTAGCCCCACCCAATTGGTGGTACAGAGAAAATGACGCAACATCGTCATGCCGGACAAGCCTGCCCCGGACTTTGATCCGGGGATCCGGCATCCATATATGACATCGATTATTCCACCCGCTCGTACACAGGAATAATCTCGTATTGCTCGGGGTGAAATGAACTGTCTAATTTTAGTTGAATTTCTTTTCCAACAATTCTTTGCAGTTCAATAAATCCTTCGTGCTCTTCGCCCTCTAACGCACCAAACGCTGTAGGATAAACCGTTAAAATTAATTTTTTACATTCTTCGTGGCGGAACTCTCGTAGAATTTGCCTAAAAATCTCGTAACAAACGGTGGTGGCACTTTTCAAAAACCCTCGGCCATCACACACGGGGCATTCATCAGTGAGAATACGAGTGAGCGATTCGTGAGTGCGTTTGCGGGTCATTTCAATTAAACCCAAATCGGTTATTTTTGAAATGGTGGTGCGCGCCCGATCTTCAGATAACTTATCTTGCAAATATCGATAAACCTTTTCGCGCGAAGAACGCTTTTCCATGTCGATAAAATCTAAAATGATGATCCCGCCCATATTGCGCAGGCGTAGTTGATAAACAATTTCTTCAACCGCCTCCATGTTGGTTTTTAAAATGGTATCTTCTAGACTGGTGGTACCCACAAACCGCCCGGTATTCACATCGATGGTCGAAAGGGCCTCGGTTTGTTCAATGATGATATAGCCACCACTCTTCAACCAAACCTTTTTGCCTAAAGCGCGGTTGATCTCAGCTTCGATCCCATAAAAATCAAAAATAGGCGTGTCGTCTTTATAAAGTTCAAGCTGACCATGCCAACTGGGGATATAACGTTCGATAAATTTTTGGATCTTTTCGTGCTCAGCAACATCATCCACCATGACACGATCAATCCCCACACTCAAAAAATCCCGGATGGCCTTTAATACAATGTCGATCTCGGTTTGCACTAAGGCCGGTGCCTTAACTTCATTGGCGGTATCAATAATCTTTTGCCATTCGTCTTTTAAGAGTTGAAGATCTTGCACAATTTCATCGTCGGCAATCCCTTCGGCTGCTGTACGCACAATCAGCCCACCGTATTCGGGCCGATGCGCTTTGAGCAATTGCCTAAGGCGCCGGCGCTCTTGATCTTGAGAAACTTTTTTAGAAATCCCGATGCGATCCCAATAAGGCATATAAACCAAATATCTACCCGGCAAAGTAATGTGCGAAGTAATCCGCGCGCCCTTAGTGCCAATGGGCCCTCGCACCACTTGCACAATAATTTCTTGCCCAGGCCTTAGTTTATGCTCAATCGAAGCGTATGGATCAAATTGCCGCCGCTGTTTACCGTTACCCGAACCACCTTCAGAACCATCATCCCCCGTATCAAGGTGGCGTAGCTCTTCAGCAATGTCGCCCGAATAAAGAAACGCCGCCTTTTCTAAGCCCAACTCCACAAAGGCTGCCTGCATCCCTGGCAACACCCGTTGCACCTTACCTTTATAAATATTACCCGCATAGCCCAGGGGCTTAGACCGTTCATAATAAAGCTCAGTAACCGCCCCACTCTCTAAAAAAGCCACCCGTTTTTCTTTTGAAGTTACATTAATAATTAATTCATTACTCATAAGTTATCCTATTTATAAAATCTATCAAGCTTGGCTGGCTTGCGGCCAAGGTCTGTGCATTGACCCTTGCTGGAAGCGGCGGGGCCCCCAATGCGGGCTGGCCGGCATGGACTTTCTGTCATTGCAAGCCCAACGGGCGTGGCAATCTCACCGGTTAGACAGAAGAGATTGCTTCACCCTGCTGGGTTCGCAATGACAGAAGGGCTCTGCCGCTGGAAGCCGGGTCAATTCACAGAGCACGGCTGTTACCTTCCCAGGCTATATCTATTGATTTGTCGATTGGATTTTCAGGATAGGATATTTAAGTAATGCGCAACAAACACAAACGCCTTCGAGCCCAAACTGCCCAAGGCCAGAATTTTTTCTTTAACTTTAATTTGTTTAGAAAAATCATCTCCCGCATATTCAATGGAATAAACTTTGATTTGTAATCATTGTAGCAATACTTTGTTTAACCGGTCCTGAAACTCCTTTGTTTCAATAATTCCTTTATTTAAATGTCAAAATCTGTTGGGCCTTTTTTAGAGGCCTCCCTTAAGTCCTTAAGTTGCAATTCCCTTTAGTCTACGTGCTCTTGCAGAAAAAGCAAAGGTTTTTTCTTTACTGCTGTAATGCCTCAGTTTTAGGGGCCTTAGCTTTCCGAAACCCTTTGTGCGAGAGCGACGAGTCATGAGCACTTAAAAAACATATGGTTTGTAGAAGTTAGGGTATGACCAGAGGGAATACACTAACTTCTAAACAAACCAATATTTTTTAAGTGCGAATACGAGGAGCGGAGCACGGGTTGAGGAAAGCTAAGGCCCCTAAAACTGAGGCATTACTTACTGTTTTTTCTTGAGCCACATCTCCCATAACGGGATTAGGACTTGGGCCGCCAAGGATAAACCCATCAATAAACCCCCGATAATAACCGTATAGGCAAAAAACGGCTCCCATTTGGTAAACCACCAAGACCCCACATCGGTCCACATGGCAATAAACGGCAGGGCAATCAAGAGCGCCCGCCATCGTGCGTTGATCTCACTTAGCACAAAGATGCCGCTGGTCAGCATAAAGATAAAGCTGATGCCAAAGAGGTGGATATGGGAAACACGCACCAAGCTTTTGATCGAAAGGCCCGTGTCCATTTTGGTAAAAGCCGAGATCTCTTGAAAATTGGTCAGCGGGGTCTCACCACCATCCTGGCTATGGCAGCTAACACAGTTTTTCTGAAAAATCGGTTGAACTTTGGGAAAACCATCCTCTTTTGCCCCTTGCCGCAGCCACGTAAGCACCTCCTTTTGCTGGGCGGGGGTGGTATCGGTCTCCTCCCACATGCTTTCGGTTAAGGATGCCTCTAATAAAGTGGTTTCGCGTTTCCCATAATATTTGACAATCACGGCATGCGACAAATTAGCACCGCTTTTTCGGTGAGGCTCGATATCCATGAGAAAGAGGTAAAAAACGGCAAAGAGGTACCCCATGCCGGTGGTCAAAAGAAAACAAGTAAACAAAACCTTGAGCGGCAAAGGAGCCTTGCTTAATGTCATAGGGGTTTCCTTATTGAAAGATCGATTGGATTTTCAAGATACGATACTGAGTCACCGGGACCTCACTCGATAATGCTTGCAAAATTTCTTGGGGCTTCACTCCACCTTGAGGGCCCACTTGGGTCATCAGCCGAAGGTTGCGATTATTTTCCAAAAAAATTTCTTTAATGAAAGGCCGAACATCCACCACCTTAGTTTCATAGGCCTTATGCCGGGTAATCAACACGGGCTCAGTTGAACTTAAATTTCCCATGGCCAAAATCTTTTCTTTCACTAGGGCAGGAAAATCTTCGCCCGCATATTCAATAGAATAAACTTGGCCACAAATCGCCTGATTGAGCGAATCTTGTTTGGTAAGCATGGGGTTCACGGCTAAAATTTCTAAGCCTTGGGGCAATACTTTGTTTAAGCGATTTTGAAATTCTTGGGCTGCCATGGTTTGGTTGATTTGAATGTCAAAAAATTCAGCCAGACTTTCAACCCCTGCAGGTTGGGCCATGCCCATGCTGATTTTAGGCCGGGGATGATAGCCTTCGGAATAAGCAACGGGGATTTCTGCCCGGCGGATGGCGCGAATCAAGGCGTCTTGTAGTTCCAAATGGCCTAAATGGGCAATCCTTCCAACCTTTTTAAATTGAACTCGAAGTTTGTGGCGAATTTCTGACGGCACAGTAGATGCGAGCGCGGGGCCGCCATTTCTTAAATGGGTAGAAGGGATTTCTTTTAATGGCCGTGCCCTGGTAGAAAATGCAAAAGTTTTTTGTTCGATCGGTTCAAAACCAAAATTCACATTTTTAGTCGCTTTAAAATCGCAAACCCCACAATAAGTACAACGATGAGTCGAGCAATCTTCTACAAAGGCTTCATCGTGAGCCGCCACCCATTCTTTCCACAACCAATCTTTTCCCATTTGTATAAAAAGGTGGTCCCAAGGCAAAATCTCATCTTGAGCACGTCTGCGGGTAACATAAAAATCAGGGTCGATGGTACAATCTTGAAAGGCCTGTTGCCATTTAGCAAAATCGAGTTCTTCTTGCCATTCATCAAAACGACAACCCAATTCGTAGGCCCTCACAATGCTTGCTGCCAAACGCCGATCACCGCGAGAAAACACCCCCTCCAAATAACTCATGTGAACATTATGCGATTTAAACTTTACCCCACGCCGCTTTAATTTTTCTCTAAAAAACTGATGTTTCGATTCAACTTCAGCAATCGAGGGTTGGGGCTCCCATTGAAAGGGAGTGAAAGGTTTAGGCACAAAGGATGACACGCTGGTACTAATCTGCACGTCTTGACGAAATTGTTTGCCAATACGATGGCATTCATAAGATTCATCAACAATACCTTGCAGGTCTGGTTCTTGTTCAAACGGCAAACCACACATATAATAAAGTTTAATCGAACGAAACCCTTCTTTAAAAACATTTTCAGCGGTGCGAAACAGATCGGCACTCTCGTTGCCCTTATTGATGACTCGTCGCATGCGAGCCGTGCCCGCTTCTGGGGCAATGGTGAAGCTCGTCATTTTGCCCCGTTTCATTTGACGAATAATCGGAGGGGTTAAGGTTTCGGTGCGAGTGGCCGGCAGCCCAATATTGATGCGCTTTTGCGAGTAATAATCAAATAAATCGTTAAGCAAGGGATCTAGGCACGCATAGTCGCCCACCGAAAGGCTTAACAACGAAACTTGTTCATGCCCCGTTGCTTGCACCGATTCTTGAATGATCGATTTAACCTGTTCAGGGGCACGTTGCCGCTCGGGGCGATAAATATAACCGGCCTGGCAGAAGCGACAACCCCGCACACACCCGCGTTGCACCTCCACCCCAATTCGGTCGTGCACAATCTGAACATGAGGAACCACGGGTGCGGTGGGATATTGTGATTGCTTCAATTCTTTGACAATCGCTTTAGCCACCCCCGTGTAGTCAGAATATTTTGGCAAACGCTGCAATATAGGCCCATGGTTTGGGGCATATTCAAATTCAAAAAAACTGGGTACATAAAGGCCTTCATAATTTTTTAAGCGTAGTAATAAATCTTCTCGGGATTGATCGCTTTGCCGATAGTTCAAAACTTCGTGAGCAATTTTTAAAACCAAATCTTCGCCATCTCCCACTACCAAACAATCAAAAAAATCGGCCATCGGTTCGGGATTAAAGGCATTGTTACCGCCGCCAATCACAATGGGGTCGCCCTTTTTTCGGTCTTTTTGCCAAATAGGTATGCGGCCTAGAGCCAAAACCTGCAATACATTGGTATAAACCAATTCGTAAGGTAAGGTGATGCCCACGATGTCAAACTCATGCAAAGGGATCCGACTTTCCAGAGAAAAAAGTGGTAAGCCCTCGCGACGTAAGGCGGCTTCCATGTCGGGCCAGGGGGCATAAACCCGTTCGGCCAGAATATCGGGTTGGTCGTTTAAAATTTTATAAAGGATTTTTAAACCCAAATGACTTTCACCAATATCATAGACATCGGGGAAACACAGAGCCACCTTGAGTTTTACGTTGGCAGGGTCTTTTTTAACTTCATTGACTTCCCCCCCCAAGTAACGCCCCGGTTTACTGACCTTAGCCATCAATTGGCGGAATTGAATATCGTTAATCATGTTCATCAACCCGTTTTGAGAAGATTGAGCCTAATAACCAACCCACTCCAAATAAAACGAAAAGGGAGAAAAGGAATAAGAGACGGTAAATAAGATCTTCGCCATCTGGATAAAACCTGGGGAAAAATCCTGGAACGGTTGCGTCCCAGGTGGGCACTTGCAAACCTAACCAATCGTTATATACATAAAAAAGACACATGATGAGAAAAAATATTGGATCCACACCCGTAAGATTGTTACCAATCCATTGACCGACGCTAGGTTCGATCTCGGAAAATAATAGGGTGCTGCCTCTAACCAAGGTGTTCCATAAAACCGCGTAGAAAACAAAATAGCAGCCCAGTCTAAAAGCTAATCGGCTTTGACCCCATGAATGCCACAATCCTCGAATGAGCAAAGCAGCCATAAGGCCTGCAAACACAGCATTGATCAACAAGGCAAGCTTATTAAGCTTACCCACGGTAAAGGGAATAGGTTGCCCACTTTGGGCAACAGAGGAAGATTGCACTTCCAACATCACCGTAGGAAAACCCGCCGTGATTTTTGGGTCGCAAGTGCGCAAGCCCGTCATTAAAAAGAGCATGCTGGAAAAAATCAAAACTAAACCGACGATTTTTCTTTTCATATCTAAATTACCAAACGCACATCGGGATCGAGGCTACGATGGGCACATTCATAGGCCCCGTTCTCTTTAGCTTGAAATTCATATTTTAGATTCCACTGGGAGCCTTTTCGTTCAAACAATTTTAAATCACAGGTCGCAAAACCCTCACGATGCACATAAATCTTAGTGCCATCGGTATCGGTCTCTTGCATCCCCATCATACGATTTGACAGGCTGGTTACTTCAACAACTAACTTATAAGCCCCTCGAATCGCTTCTAAATTCATACCATCAACATCATAACTAGCATAATTAAAAAAAGTACGGAGCAATTGATTAAAGTAAAAGATTTCACCACCCACTCGTAAAACCATCCAACTGAGTGAGTGGTTCCATTTTTTCTCCCATCGTAATTCTCCTACCAATGCTTCAAAAATCACCCCTTCTTGGGAGAAGCGATTAAAATGACACCAGGCCCAATGATTCCAATGTTTGGTGCCATATTGATGAGTTTGAGTGCCAGGGATGGCTTGTATCGGCAATTGTTTTCCATCAAGCTGTATTTCGCCTGAAAGACTAATTTGCCAATTGGGAGAAATAATTTTAGCCGATGGCCAACTAAAATAATAAAAAGCCCTGGGGTACAGGGCAAAACTATTGAGAGCATGTTCGTATTGTAGGTTCCACTTTGCCTGGTGACTCCCCAATATTTCACCCCTCATCCCACTATTATAAATAGCGGATTCTTTGAGCTGAAAATAAAAAATATCTTGATCGCATAAAATCGCTTCTTCATTGAAAGTACTTTTTAAAGCAAATTGGTTATTAGGTTGAACTAAATCAAAATAAAAAAATTTTAGCGACGCACTCGGGCGACCCATGCGGGCCAGCGGTGACAACAAACTATATTGAATCCAAAACGCCTTTTGTTCAGGCTGCACATGACAATACAAATAATAACTTTCAAAAAAAGGATGGGCCTTCCCATCCCACTGATTCATATTGTCACGCTCTTGCCGATAAACAGCCATAAATAATTATGGCATGAAAATATGGGCAAGACAACTTGAGGCTAAAAAATCTGCAATTATCTCCACGTCTTTTCGAAGCGGGGATAGGCAAATTGAGAGCCCGCGCCCGGTCGGCCTACTCGGGCTAAAAAATTTTTTGTTTTTGGTTGAATTAGAGTATTCCTTCGTCATCCTCTAATTCAAAAAAACAATAAAATTTTTGAGCCCTCCGGAGCCTGTCCTGAGGCTTGGCGAAGGATCCGACCTCCTGCGCTAAAAGGCTCTCTATTTGCCTATCCCCGCTTCGAAAAGACTTCTTCTGAAATATTTGCAGAGATATAAAAAGTTTTAGTGAAGCGGGCTAAGGGTGTTGTCGAGAACCTTTTAGCACAGGAGTAAAGCCGTAGGAGGTTCAAAAAATTATATTATTTTTTTGAATTAGAGGATGACAGAGGAATACTCTAATTCAATAAAAATAAATAATTTTTTGAGCCGAGTAGGCTTTACGGGTGCGGGTTCTTGACAACACCCTTAGCCCGCTTCACTAAAACTTTTTAGGTGCGGCAATTTACAAATTTCTGAATGACATTATTATATATTGAAATAAGTGGCTTCGGGGTGGTGGAAGACGATGGCTGAAACGCTGGCTTCAGGGTCCATCATGAATCCGTCGGTGAGTTGAATGCCAATGTCTTCAGGCTTGAGCAATTCAAATAGAATTTTTTGGTCTTCTAAATTGGGGCAGGCTGGGTACCCGAAAGAATAACGTTTGCCATGATACTTAGTTTGAAAACGATCCATCATGGTTACATCAGGCCCATCCGGAAACCCCCAAAAGCCGCGGATTTTCCCGTGGAGCCATTCGGCATAGCCCTCAGCGGTTTCTAAACACAATGCCTGCAGGGCATGTGATTTTAAATATTCGCCGGCTGCTTTTAATTTTTCGGCTTCTTGACGAACACTATCACCACTGGCGGCGGTAACGGCAAATAAGCAAACTGAATCAAATGGAAGATTCTTTGTTATCATGGATCCCGGGTCCCCGGATCGGGGTCCGGGGCAGGCAAGCCCGGGATGACGTTGAGGCCATACATAATCTGCCAAACACAAGCCTTCACCTGATTTCTGCCGAGGAAAATCAAACGTGGCTAATTTTGTTTTGCCATCACTTGAATAAATCATGAGTTGATTGTCTAAACTTGCAGCTTTGAAAAATTGATACACCGCTTTGGGTCGAATAACTTTCTTTTTATAATCTTGTTTGATTTGCTGCACGATCTCCCAAATTTCGATAGCCTTTTTGCCTTCATCGGATTCGCGCAGCTCGCGATACTCACCCTTGGCAAGTAGTTTTACCCATTTGCCTTTGATGCCTAAGTGCCGCCCATAAAGCATCAGCGGGTTAATATAACGCCAAATTTCATCGAGTGGTGTGTTAGCAAGAATATGGCGCTCAAAGTCAGGGGCTGGTGGGACTTCTTTGAGTAAAGTTATTTTCTTAACCGGAGTTGAAACGGGAGCAACTTCTGATTTTTCTTGCTCTTGCAAAATAGATTTGCTTTTTTCGGCCAAGGTTTTTTTCAACACCTCAAATTTGGCCTTATCGATAATATGATCGGCTAGTTCTAAACCTTTCATGGCATCATTAGCATAGGCCACTACCCCCGAATAAGCTGGGGCAATCTTTTTGTGGGTGAATTTTTCCGAAAGGGCCGCACCCCCTACCAATACGGGCAAATTAATCCCGGCTTTAGATAAATCTTCAGCGGTTAATACCATTTGTTGGGCTGATTTTACCAACAACCCTGAAAGGCCAATAATCCTAGGCTGGTGTTGTTTAACCGCAGCAATGAGTTGTTCAGAAGGAACCTTGATCCCCAAATTAATAACCTTGTAACCATTATTACTTAAAATAATATCTACTAAATTTTTGCCAATATCGTGCACATCACCCTTCACGGTTGCTAAAATCACTGTACCTTTTTGTGCCCCATCGGCCTTGTCCATGTGGGGTTCAAGCCTGGCCACTGCTGCCTTCATGGCCTCAGCACTTTGCAACACCTCGGCCACAATCAACTCGTTTTTTGCAAACAAGCGCCCCACTTCATCCATGCCCTTCATCAGTGGGCCATTGATGATTTCAAGGGGTTTATATTTTTGCAAAGCCTGATCGATGTCTGCAGTTAAACCTTCTTTGGTACCCTCTAAAATATAATTAGCCAGCCGTTCTTCTAGAGTTAAATTGCTGCTTAACTTTTTTTCTTTTTTCTGAACCTTTCGGAAATATTCGGTAAAAACGGTTAGTGCGTCATTTCCTCGTTGCCACAACAGATCTTCACAAAGTTTTTTCTCGGTATCTAAAATCGAAGAGTAACGTTGCAATTGTTCGGTATTGACGATGGCAAGATCAAGGCCCGCCTGCACGCAGTGATACAAAAAAACTGAATTCAGCACTTCACGGCCCGCCGGCGGCAACCCAAAACTGACATTAGAAATACCCAAAATTGTGCGAGTGCGGGGAAAGGCTTTTTTAACCAAGCCAATCCCCTCGACCGTTTCAATCGCACTGGTGCGATATTGGGCGTCACCGGTACCCACCGGAAACACCAAACAGTCCCAATAAATATCTTCGGGCCTCACCCCGTATTTTTTCGTCAATAAATCATAGGATCGTTCTGCAATGGAAAGTTTGCGCTCGCGCGTCACCCCCATGCCTTGCACCTTGTCTTCATCGATCGTACCAACAACTAAAGCCGCCCCCATTTGTTTGGCCAGCGGCAATACTTTTTGATAGCGCTCTTCACCATCTTCTAGATTAATGGAATTGATGATAGCTTTGCCTTGGCAATAGGTGAGCGCCAATGCAATGACCTTGTCATCTGTGGAATCAATCATCAGTGGCGGTTTTACTTTTTTAATCACCTGTTCTAAAAAATGCTGCATGTCTTCGGGTTCGTCGCGATCGGGATTGGCCATACACACATCAATAATTTGAGCCCCATTTTTTACTTGCAGACGGGCAATCTCACTGGCCTCTTCAAATTTGCCTTCGCTGATAAGATTTTTAAATTTACGACTGCCAATCACATTGGTGCGCTCCCCCACCAATACCGGCCGCATTTCATCGGTGATTTCTAAATAGTCGATGCCTGAAAGAAAATGCCGATGATTTGCCTTAACCTCGCGAGGTTTTTGGTCAAGCACAGCCGCCCGCAAGGCCTTGATATGCGCTGGCCCCGTGCCACAACAGCCCCCCACCAAATTAAGCCAACCTTTTTCAGCAAAACCCCGAATCACCTTCGCTACCATTTCGGGTGTTTCTAAATAACGCCCCTCTTCATCAGGCAACCCTGCATTGGGCACGCAAGCCACGCGACTTTCTGTGAACGCGGCTAAAGAACGAATCGAATCGGTCATGAAGGCTGGGCCCGTGGCACAATTAAGGCCGACGTATAATAGCTCACGATGGGCCAGGCTTGCCGCCAGGCTTTCGGCGGATTGACCGGCTAGCATAGTACCCGTAGGTTCAATGGTAATCGAAACGGCCACCGGAATTTTTTCATTCTTCTCAACAAAAACTCGATCAATCCCCAACAGGCAGGCCTTAATATTACGCGTGTCTTGACAGGTTTCGATCAAAAAATAATCGACCCCACCTTCATAAAGGGCCTTGGCTTGGTGATAAAAATGATCGATCAGTTGTGAAAAAGTAACCCCACCGGTAACACTGATAGCCTTAGTTGTAGGCCCTATGGATCCAGCCACAAAGCGCGGCCAATCTTTCGTGCTAAACTTTTCCACCACTTTTCGGGCAAGCTTGGCTGCTTGAAAATTAATTTCATAGGTTTGATCTTGTAAGCCATACTCGGCCAAGACCAGCGGCGTGCCACCAAAGGTATTGGTCTCTAAAATATCAGCCCCCGCTGCCAAATAACTAGCATGAATTTTCTCAATGACATCCGGGCGAGTGAGTATCAGATATTCATTGCAACCTTCGTATTGTTCCCCACTAAAATCAGACGGCCCCAGGTTAAAGCCTTGAATGGCCGTGCCCATGGCCCCATCTAAAACAAGAATGCGCTGTGCTAATGCACTGATTAGTTTGTCAACACGCTGCTTAATTTCCATAATAGGTTTGACCCATACGCCATCATGGGTACCGGATCAAGTGTGGCATGAGGAATTCCGTAATGCCTCAGTTTTAGGGGTTTAGCTTTCCTCAACCCGCGCTTCACTCCTCGTATTCGCACTTAAAAAACATTAGTTTGTTTAGAAGTTAGTGTATTCCCTCTGGTCATACCCTAACTTCTACAAACTATATGTTTTTTAAATGCTCATGACTCGTCGTTCTCGCGCAAAGGGTTTCGGAAAGCTAAACCCCTAAAACTGAGGCATTACGGAATATTAAATTTCTAGAAGATGTACTGACTCGACAGCCTGCGCCAAGAATCGGCCAGCGAGGGCTTGAAATTTATCCGGGGCATCGGTTGAATAAAATTCTAGTTTTCCCTTACCCGATTCGTTTTGTAAATTTTTGGCTTTTAATAAGCTAACCAATTCATTGGCTGTCTCTTGGGCAGAATCAACCAAATAAACAGCAGGGCCCAGCACATCTTTGAGAATGGGTTTAAGCAAGGGATAGTGAGTACAACCTAAGATCAGTGCATCAATATCTTCCTTAATAAAATCTTCCAAATAAGTTTTGGCCACCAACTCGGTGACCGGATGTTGCACCCAACCTTCTTCAACTAGCGGCACAAACAAAGGGCAGGCCTTCATACAAAGATGTACTTGTGGCTCTAATTCTAAAATCGCTTGGCGATAAGCCCCCGAACGAATGGTGCCCTCGGTGCCAATCACACCCACCCGCTTACGCTTAGTGGTTGCCACCGCCGCCCTGGCCCCGGGCTGCAACACCCCGATAATGGGAATATCAAACTTTGATTTTAATTGAGTTAACGCAAAGGCTGATGCGGTATTACAAGCAACCACGAGAGCCTTCACCCCTTGCCCCACCAGAAACTCCGTGATTTGCAAGGCATAGCGGGTAACAGTTTCTTTTGACTTGGTACCATAAGGCACGCGAGCCGTATCACCCACATAAATCAAATTTTCTTGCGGAATTTGTTTTTGAATGGCGCTTAAAACCGTTAACCCACCTAGACCTGAATCAAAGATACCAATCGCCGGTTTTTTAACAGCCACACAAAACCTATAACTCAACGGGTTATTTTGATCGCTTGATCAGAGAAGTTTTTTTCGTGGTTCTTTTAAGAACTCTACTCACTTTTTTTTTTGCGGCTTTGACAGGAGACTCATGACGAAGTTTGCTGGTCATGATTTTGCGATGAATACCATCCATCTCAGTTTCTAGTTGTGAGATTTTGGTTTGCATGTGACGAAGATCTTCACGAGAAGGGATTTCAATAAACTTAAGCGCCTTGCGTAAATTAGTGCGCAGCGTTTTTTCTAATTGTTGCTTGGTCGAAAAAGCCTTGGTCACCGAACGCAATACTTTTTCGTTAGATAACAATTCTTCAAGTGTCTTTGAACTCAAAACACCTTGCACAATTTGGTTTTTTATTTTTTCACCCCGTTGCAAAGCTTCATTCATGACATTTTGAATCCACATAAGACACCCTCGATTTTTATAGGTTACGCGTAAACGGTCGACTGAAATTTTTAAGTAATTATAGGGGTTCTGTCAACAACCTTTTTTTTAAGCCCTACTGATCTTGGTCATGGAGAGTTAAGTTATTTAATTTCAAGGAGTTCGTCTATTTTGTACAGAAGGGGCCGGGTTGACTTTTTTAAAATTCGCAAGTAGAGTTGAGCCCGTTCATGTCAATCCCAACGTTTATCTATCAAAAGGAGTGAACTAGCCATGCTTTGGAGCGTATTATTTTTACAGGCTGAAGTGGCCCATCGCGGTCAAAAAATCAATATTTTAGAATTAGCCTTGGGCAGCGACCCCATTGTGCAGCTAACTTTGGCGATACTGCTTTTCTTTTCCATTTTTTCTTGGACGATTATCCTCTACAAATTTTTTCAAATCAAAAAGGCTCGCCGCAGCTCGGGGAAATTTTTAGCAACCTTTGAAAACGCGCCTCGACTAGAAGAAATTTTAACCAAACGGAAAGGTAGTGAAGAAAGCCCGCTTTACGAAATTTTTCTTTCTGGGCTGCGCGATATTCTTTTAATCAAACAGGCCAAGGCCAAAGACCCCACTTATCCTGCTAAATTAGATTTAGACCATGTGCGAAAACGCATCCAACAAAGTAGCGATAACGAAACCGGAAGGCTGGAACAATTCACTCCCTTTTTAGCCACCACGGCATCCGCCTGCCCGTTTATTGGTTTGTTTGGCACGGTGTGGGGTATCCTTACGGCCTTTTGGGTTTTAAAAGAAGGCTCAGGCTCAAGCTCGATTCAAGTGGTAGGGCCTTATATTGCTGAGGCATTGATCGCCACCGCAGTGGGTCTGGCTGCGGCTATCCCGGCTGTTGTGTTTTACAACTATTTCGTAACCAAAATAAAAGCCTTGGCTCGCGATTATGAAGATTTTTCGTTGGATCTCACACGACGCATTCAACACGAATATTTTTAAGGAAATTTATGGCGCTTAGTTCCCACAAACAAGGTCGTTCGGTGTTGGCCGAAATTAACGTCACCCCCATGGTGGATGTTATGTTGGTGCTTTTAATTATTTTTATGATTGCTGCACCGCTATTGCAGCAAGGCATTGAAGTGGACATTCCGGAGGTGTCTAGTAGTAGTGCCACTCAGAAAAAACCCGAAGACACGGTTTTAACCATCACCCAAGCCGGTCAAATTTATATTAACGACGACAAATCGGTGAGCTATAATACGGTCAACATTTCCGACAAACTGAGCTCTATTTACAAAGATACGGCCCGCAAAGAAATCTTTATCCGCGCCGACAAACAAGTCCCTTATGGGCACGTTGTTAAAGTCATGGGGGTATGCAAAAATTTAGGGATCGAAAAAGTAGGCCTCGACACCGAGTTTGAAAACCAAGGAGGCTCTTAAAAAAAGATTCTTAAGGGGTTGTAAGCCATGTCCTACAAAGCGGTTCAGGAATTTAAAGACTCACCTACGCTGCCAGGGTCTTTACTCATCTCGGTGGTCTTTCACCTGCTAATGTTCATTTTTGCAATCATTGCAGGGGAGCTGTTTCGCCAGGAAGAAGTCCCCGCCAGCAAAATTACTTTTATTCGATTTTCAAAAAATCCTTCGCCGGTGGCCACCAGCGCCCCGGTTGAACATCCGATGATTGCACCTACACCCAAACCAATTCAAGAAGTAAAAAAACCAGAACCTATCAGCAAACCTGTGGTTAATAATAAGCCCCAACCCACCACGAATAAAAAATCTATCAACGCCCCAACAACTACTCAAAAAAAACCAAAACCTGATAATCAAAATATTCAGGAGGCCTTATCTAAAGTAAATCAAGAATTACAAAATAGAGAGAAGGTTGAAAACACCGGGCCCGGCTTACCGAGTGGAAGTGAAGGCGGGCCTATCTTGGCGGATGACCCCGCCATTGCGCAATATCGAGCCATGGTAAAGGCCAAGGTGCAACGCAATCTTTATTGGCAATCGCAAGTAAGCGATACGGTTTTAAGTACAACGATTACGTTTCGCTTAAGCCCAAGTGGGTCGCTGATCTCGGCTAGCTTTCGTAAGACCTCGGGCAACGGTGCGTTTGATGCGGCTTGCATGCGCGCGATTCAAGCCTCGAATCCTTTTTCGCCACCACCGGCTGGGGCAGTGTCGGAAACATTTGTGGTGACGTTTAAAAAGAGATTATAAAAATAGCTGTCATATTATATGGATCCCGGGTCAGGCCCGGGATGACGCAATACCGTCATGCCGGACCTGATCCGGCATCCATTCATTCATTCATTCTGAGGAATGTCATCCCCCTCCCCCGACTTGATCGGGGGATTGACCGGGGGACCCATGATGACAAAGAATCTTCCATTTTGGATTGATTTAAATGTAAAAATCACTATTTTAGCTTTTATGAAGAATTTATTTAGAAGATTGCCTCGCCCTGCTGGTCTCGCAATGACATCAACTTGTCATTGCGAGCGTCTGCGAAGCAATCTCGTTTTCTTTGCAATGACACTATTACTACTATTAATCGCCACCCCTGCAAAGGCTGAGATTTATATTTTGATCGATCAATTCACTCCTGAGCAGCGCTTTCCTATTGCAGTGGCTGACTTAAGTGGCTCGAGTGACACCGCCCATGAACTGACCGAGATGCTGAAAAAAAATCTCAACCTGGCGGGTTATTTTGAAGTGATCGACCGATCACGTTTTACCGATCACAGCGGGCATTATTTACCTGAAGATATTAATTTTTCAAAATGGACCGGAATTGGGGCGCGGGGACTGATTACCGGCGTGGTTAAAGGTGGATCTACGGTTGAATTGCGTTTGTTCGATCCCCAACTTGGCAAAATGTTAGTGGGCAAACGTTACAAAGTGAAAAAGAAGGCCCTTTATGTCGCCATTCATCGCTTCATGGATGAAATTCTTTTGGCCCTCACTGGCGAACGGGGGTTTTACAATACTAAAATCGTTGCGGCCTGTGGCCCCCTCAATAAAAGGCAGATCATGATTATGAATGTTGATGGCACTGGCATCACCCCCATCACCAAAAATAAAGTTAATAATATTTCCCCCTCTTGGTCACCCTTTGCAGATCGCATTGCTTACACTTCTTATGCCAGCTATTTTCCTGAAATTTATATTAGTGGGATCAAGGGCGGTAAAGGCAAACGCATTACCTTTAATAAAGCCTTAAACATCACCCCAGCTTTTACTCCCGACGGCAATTATCTAGCGGTTTCTTCTAGCATGGGGGGTGACCCTGATCTTTATTTGTTTGATACCGAAGGCAATCAAGTGAGACAAATTACCCAAACCACGGGGGTTGACATTGCTCCCACTTTTTCGCCCGATGGTGAGCGGCTTATCTTTGCCTCGGAGCGGGCCGGCAATTTGCATCTCTTTGCTGTCAATAAGCAAGGTGGCGAAACGACGCGTTTGACTTATTTTGGTTATCAAAATGATTCGCCCGATTGGTCACCACGTAGTGACAAAGTGGTTTTTTCAACGCGCGTGGGCGGACAATTTAATGTTGCGCTGATGAATGCCGACGGCAGTGGTTTTCAGCAATTAACTCAAGGTGGCGGTAGTAATGAATCACCTACCTTTTCACCCGATGGTCGATTCATTGTGTATAGCACGGTGCACCGTGATGCGAAGAGTGAATTGAAGCTGATGATGTGGGATGGGTATAATCAAACCGTGATCGAAAATAAAAATAATTGCATCAATTCAGATTGGTCGAATTGGCTCGATGCCGCCGAAAAACAGAAATAAAATTGCTGCTATCGACATTGGGTCGAATACAGTTCTGTTAACCATCGTGCAGCGCTTAAACAATGGTTTATGCAAAGTATTGCTCGATCAGGCAGAAATCCCTCGGCTGGCTAAGAATTTAAAACCAAGAAAAAATTTTGACCCCAAAGCCAAAGCTAGGGCTTTTTTGGTTTTAAAAAAATATAAAAAAATTTGTGATCAATACCAGGTAAATAAGGTTTTAGCGGTTGGCACGGCGGCTTTTCGTAAAGCAAAAGATGGCTATCTATTTGCAAAACAGATTTTTGATGAACTTAAAATTCCAGTTGAAATTATTTCAGGGGAAGAAGAAGCCAGGCTTTCTTATTTAAGTGCCAAGCAAGATTTTGCTAAGCACGGTGTAAAGATAGGCATGATCGATATTGGCGGGGGGTCAACTGAGATTGTAAGCGAACGGCATGGGCAATTAAAAAAAATAAGCCTGCCTATAGGGTCCGTTAGTTTGACGGAAAAGTTCATCCATCGTCATCCCATTTCTGATTTAGAATGGAATCAGTTAAAAAATTTTATTGACGAATCAATTATGGATCCCGGGGCTAAGCCCGGGATGACGTTGGTCTTTCGCCAGAGACAGACACGCGCAAAGAGAAAGTGGGTCGGGGTTGCAGCTACGGTAACTAGCTTGTTAGCGGTTCTGAAAAAAATGAAAACTTATGACCCCAAAAAAATCCATGGCAAAACTTTAACGCTACAACAGATTGAAAAATTAACCGAAGCTCTACGAAAATTATCGTTAGCCGACCGCAAATGCTTTCCAGGCATGCATCCTAAACGAGCCGATGTTTTGCCAACTGGCGGATTAATTTTAAGCCGATTGATGCGTTACTTAAAATTTAAAAAAATTACAGTGAGTAACCATGGCTTACGTTACGGAGTATTGTTCGAAATACACCCAAGATAGGACCTGGTTATTTTGCATTAATGTAACCCACTGTCAAAACCTTTCCAGCTTCATTACAGGTAAACTCATAGGCGTCCAAATTAGGCTGAATGTTCGGCACTTCGTGCATCACTTGGCCTTGACTATCCAGGGCTGGGTAACAGGGCTCAATGGACGTCTTCCAATCGTAGATGGGATGGATTTGCAGACGATACGTTTGCCCCACTTTAATGCCACTGATTTCAAACTTACTGCATTGGCCCCCTGCCTTACTGCAATTCCACTGGTCCCGATGACTAACGTCGATCTTAGGTGCTTCAGCCCCTGAAATAACCGAGACTGCATTGGCATAATCAAAGCTTTCACCGTCTAGCGCACCGCTGACCGGTACTGCTAAAATCTCCGCACACCTTAAATAAGACCCATTGTGCCATGCACTCCCCTTGATCGTACAATCCTGCTTCTTAAAGGTTTGATTGGCGGGGTCAGGGTCGGGATACAATTTTGCAAAGGCCACCTTATCGTCGATATGTAAGGTCTCTTGCCCACCATTTTGAATAAGTCTATCATACATCGTAGGGATGTCGTCTTTTAGATCACCCGTGCAACCATTGGGTAGCCCACTACAAAGCCACGCACTCTCAGGGGCCACTTGAGTATGATCCATTCCTAAAAAATGCCCTAACTCGTGGACCATCACCGCTTCGATATCCGTCTTGCTTAAAATACGAGAGCAACCCCCACCGTCTTCACAACCAGGAAAGACCGTAGATGAGGCCATACAAGCTGCATTGATGATAAACTGGCCCTTCTTTAAAATTGGATCTTTAAATCCATCCCGAGGCATAATTCCACCAAGACCGTAAACGGTGTATTGATTACAAGGTCCTATCAAATCTTGCATGATAAGGCCATTGGGATCAAAAATTACCGGATTATAACAAGGGGTATTCGGATCACTGTCATAACAACCCTTGATCAGAGGATGTTTGGGATTATAGAGAATCAAAGGGTGTTCGGGGTCATTAGGATTATATTTACTGTCGGGAATATAATAATTGGTGTAGGTGGCCAAATTGGCGTCTTCGGGTAAGGCAGGCCCTTCCTGAACGATAAGCTTGGCACCCGGCACACTCATCCACTTTTGAAAAGCAGCTGTAATCATGGCTCGAGCGGTGGCGTTATCGATATCGGTGTTTGCTGCTTCTTCTTTTTCTATCAACTGACAAGAACCACCCGAACCTTTTTCTCCGGACAATTGGGCATCACCTAATTCTTGATCAAAATTTCCCAACCCGCATTTAAGACAACCCGGGTCTGGATTCCAGACAATGGGCTGACTGGTGTCCCATTTGAAACAAGTGCCATTAATATCGGTACCAAAGCAACCACCGGCCTTAACTAAATTAGGCAATAAAAAACCAACCAAAACCAATACCCATGATAAGGTAAACGGAATAATTACTTTAGAAATCATGAAATTCCTTTCAACTAATGTAAAAGTCAAAAATTTCTGCTGGCTGTTCGATGGGAAGATAGGCTGTATAGACATACTCATAAGTGACAGGGCTATTGAGGTCCCCATCACCATGCTCCTTGAAGGTCAACTTATGAACGTTTATCAACATATTCATTTTTATGCTCCCTCTATAGCAGTTAGGTACTTCGCTGCTTATCTTTTCGGAGAAAGAGGGGGCTTAAATTCTCTAACTATGGGAAAAAAGTATACAGATAGTATACATCCGTTTTATTATGGAATTGGCTATTGCTGGCAATATAGATGAGAAAAGAACCAAAAATGACCGCTTTAAATCAGTTCACTGGAGAGAATCTCACTCTCGAGCTCAAGGCAGGGAAGTAGATTTTGCCATTCTAAAAGAGGGCTGTGTGATAGAACTTATTGAGGCCAAATATAGTGAGCAAGAAATTTCAAAATCACTTATTTATTATGCGGAGAAACTTAAACCTGCACTAGCCGTTCAGGTCGTTGGGAAACTTAAAAAAAGAATGTTCAAAGGTAATATTAAAAATATTACGGCCATTGATGCTTTTCCTCCGGGGAGTCTGATTGCTAAATAATTAGCAACTCACCATCCCTGCCCAACTAAACCCAACGTCATATTAAAAGTACCCCATTGACAAAAAAGGTAATTCTGTAATACAGTATTACCATAGGAGGCTTTTCGATGTTGGCTGCAAAATTAACCTCAAAATACCAGGCTACGATCCCTAACCCTGTAAGAGAAAAATTAGGTTTACAAAAGGGAGATGTGATTGCTTTTGAAATTCAAAAAGACAAGGTCACTCTTAAAAAAGCATCCCCCCTCGATCTCCAATTCGCAAAATCTCTCCAAGGAACCCTAGAAGAATGGAATTCCAAAAATGACGATGAGGCTTACGGTGACTTATAAAGCCTTTGATGTGGTAGTGGTCCCCTTCCCCTTCACAGATTCTTCGCAAACAAAGAAAAGACCGGCTCTTGTTTTATCTTCCAAATCTCATTTTAATAGCGAAGCAAAACACAGTATCATGGCAATGATTACCAGTGCTAAAAATTCAGCATGGCCACTGGATGTAAAATTGAACGCTCTCGCTTCCGCAGGGCTTTCCGCAGACTCGGTCATTCGAATGAAGTTGTTCACACTTGATCATCGTTTCATCATTCGCAAAACAGGCGTTTTGTCCACACAAGACAGAAAATCGGTGACGAAATCACTCCGTAAAGCACTAAGGGACATTCTCTAAGAAATTTGTGAAAATGGCCTGTACTAATTAGTATGGGTTTAAGCTTGTAGTTCTTTTAATTTGGCTTCGACTTCGGCGGCGTGACCTAGCACCTTGACCTTAGGCCAAATGTAAACGATCTCGCCTTTGGGGTTAATCAGAAAGGTTTTGCGTAAAATGCCTAAAAATTCTCGGCCCAGAAATTTTTTGGGGGCCCAGCAGCCATAGTTTTCAATCATTTTATGTTCAGGATCACTCAAGAGATTGATTTTAAGCTTTTGTTTTTTGATAAATTTTTGATGGCATTCGGGAGTATCAGCGCTCACCCCTAACACAACGGCATTTAAGTCCGTTAATCGAGCTAACGATTTAGTAAAATTAATGGCCTCGATGGTGCAACCAGGGGTATTATCTTTTGGATAAAAATAGAGCACCACCCACTTACCACGATGATCGCTAAGTTTGATGGGCTTACCATCTTGATCGGGCAACTCAAAGGCAGGGGCTGGCGAACCAATTTCAAAAATTTTTTCTTTCTTCATAATCATCGTCTTTATAATAATGTGAAATCTTTGAAAAGTGATTTATCGTAATGTTGAGTTTAACGAGGGTATATGGAAGTGCTAATTACCTTAGCAGTGGAAGAACCAGGTCTCACGGTAATTTGCACGGCGTTATTCGGTTGAACTTGTAAATGAAAGGTGTCGCCTTGGTTCAAGTGATGTTCGGCTTCACCTTTGATAGCAATAGTACAAGGGCCTTGGGCACAATGATAATAATGGTCGCCTTGGGTCAAGGCACGCAGGGCCCCCTTATCGACACTACCATTCGTGCCATCTAATACGCTCACGTTCACACGGGCACGGGTGGGATCGTAAATAACGCTAAAATCTTTGATCGGGATTCCACCGATTAATTCAGGCTTAGTGGTTGCTGTACCATCGAAACGATAAACCTGCCATGGCAACACCCTATTTGTTACCGGCAAAGCATCATCCATATGATGAGTTAAAACAATACCTGGACCTTCTGTAATAACCACCACTCGCTGATAACCCGTGAAATGGCTCCACGCCCCTTCGTCTTTCACCGGTGCCATGCTCACCCGCCAGGCAAAGTCTTTGGCCTTCATATCGGCGTTGGGGGGATTGATGGCTACTTGATGGGTTACACCCTTTCCACTCGCCCAAGGCATTTCTTGATAATCCGTAGAATTCATCAATCGATATTGGAAACGACTCCCTACCGGCGGACTTTCCATAGCAGTAAGTTCCCGATATTCGACATGGTGAACATCTCCAAAAGACTCTTTATGAACCGCCGGATCGTAGCTTGGAGAACGCGTTAATCCCGCTACGCTCAAACGAATGACATCACCGTGGGAATATAGCAAAACCAAGTGATCGCCGTCGGCATAACGACGGTCGAGTTCATTCATGAATCCCAAAAAGCGGGCTTGAACTTGGTAAGGGTTTTCAGCCTGTTGGTAATGGTGGTGAGGATTGGTTTTATCTTCCGCCCACACCGCTCGATAAACTGACCATGGATCGTTTGAACCATCCCGCTCACCAAAATAGCGTTCGCGCAATTCATCGGCACGGACAACGTGAACTCGCTTGCCTGTTTTTTCATAAAGAACATCAGCGGCTAATTGGGCAGTCTCGGTGGTACGGGTAAAAGGCGAGGCATAAATATGCAATTTGCCGGCGGCTAAGGCTTCATCGATTCGGGCTTGGTTGGCATCATACCAGGCAAGCGTGCGTTCACGGGTTTGTATGCGGCCTGTGGCTGTTAACCCCTGGCCAGGTTCCATGCCTATTTTGGGAGAAGACACTAAGTGCTTCTCAACATTAGGAACCGCCTGCCCATGCCGAACGGCCACAAATTGATTGTTTAATTTTGTGGGCGCCTGAACGATATTGGGTTGGCGTCGCATATCGATGGGGTCCCCATTAAAGATATAACCAAAGCGCTCCACATGTAAACCAGGGTTCATGTCGTTTACAGCCGTCATGCCAATGCGCATCAGATCGCCGTGGGAGAAAAGTAATACCAAGTGGTCACCATCGCTAAAACGTTTTTCCAAACCTTTCATGAATGTGACAAAGCGGCCTTGCACCTCGTGAGCCGATTCGGCCCCGAACATTTTATGATGGGGATTTTTGGGATCTTCTGCCCATACTTGGTTATAGTAAGTAGCGGCAGGGCTTTGCCCTTCCGCCCCACCAAAGCCTCGATCACGTAAAGCGGGAGCGATTTGAATTGCAATATGTTTGCCGGTTTTTTCATAGATAACCGCGGCCGCAATTTCAGCGGTTTCACGGGCACGGCTAAAATCAGAACTGAAGATGTGCAACTTGCCGGCTTGCAGGGCCGCTTCAATTTGTGGCTGATTGCTATCAAACCATTTGTTAAACGACTCACGCATATGAGTGCGGCTTTCAGGCTCAAGCCCCCATTTCGGCAGGCTTGCCCGAGCTGGATCACTCACCACCTGATCGTACGAGTTACTACGCGCTAGACCATGGCGCATGGCTACATAACGATTTTTAAACGTCGGCGGCAAATGGGCTGCACGAACGGCCCGCGCGTCTGCCTTAATGTCGCGCATGGGGCCAAAGTATTCGCGGTCGTGGCGCCACCAAGGGAGTTCGATCGCAAGACGTTGATGAGGATAATCGGCAGGAATCGGTGCAGTGCGAGGCAACCGAACGGATTGATAACCATTGCCCATGGCATTGGCCAAATCATCAACATAATAACCACTCATCCGATTTAAATAACCACTAGAAGTGCCTAAAGTAAGATTTAAGAACGACAAGGGCCAAAGGGAAAACTTTTTACGGTTGGACGGAGGTTGATAGATGGTAAAGCCAGGCAAGGCGGCCAACATTTTATAAGTAGAAGACGAATCATCGACCAAACGATTGAAGGGCCGCTTGGCAATGCCCGCCTTGGCTAGCAACAAAGGCAAGGCTGGATGTTTGAGCTTGGCCCCACCTTTAGGATTATTTTGCACCCGGTGAACATAATCAACCACCAGAGGATGTTCATCGGCCAGATAACGCAAGCTAGCTGCCTGTTGCATGGCCATAGCCAAATGTTCACGGGTGTAAATGTTAGGTGCATGACGCACGTCGCGGTCGGTGACCAATTCATCAGGGCCTTTACCAAAATAAATATATTTCAACGCCGGCACTTCATTGGCCAAGATCATAAAACGACCTGAGGGCCCGGTGGTGCACAAAATAAGATTGTCGGCTTGACCCAGGCGCAAACCTAACTCATAGGCCGGCACCCCCGGATGCAACTGCATTTCTTGGCGCAAACGAAAACCATCCATAGCCCAATACACCGCACGTAGCAGGGGGTTGGGTTTATGACGGGGCTGATAGGGCTGATAAGTTTGAGGGTCAAAAACTTTGGGGTCTGTATGATGATACCGGGCGTCCTGTCCTCTACCGTTGCCACGTAGTAGGCCCGCCGGTGTCAGGGCCCAATGCAATTGCACTTCATCAAGATCCCACGCGGTAGTGCGCACGGTTTCGGGATTTTGGCGGGCGAGATTAAAACCACGGGCAAAGGCACGTATATCTAAGGCATGGGTCGTTAGGCCAAAATGACCGAGTAACTGTGCAGCATAAGTAGGATCTGCTGCTAAACAGCTGGCAATTGCTTCAGGATTGGGAACTTGAAATTGAGTCGGAGTTTTTTCAAATCTTGTTCCAAAAAACGGCACCACACCCATCGGCGGTCTACTTTCATCAACCTTAACCCGGCGATTAGCACCACCACGACCGGCACCCAAAGCCGGCTCAACTAAAGCACCAAATTGCATTCCTTTGAGTGGCCCTTCTACACGCCCGGGGAAAGCCATAGCGGGCTGCCAGGCACCATAAGAAGAAAGGGTTCCTAAAAATCGGTCAAACCCATTGGGAGGCGTGATTGTTTTTGGCTGAATCCCGCGTTGTAAATAAACATGCGCAACAGATAAGCGCTGGCTGGCATGTGCCACGCTAGGAAATAAGGCGTGGATCCCTCGCATCCCCACCATAAATTTGGCTTGTGTCGTGGCTGCTTGATAAACTTTTTGACTCAAAGCTCGTTTCGATAAACCGTCTGAACTTTCAAATAACGTTTCTGCCCCTACCATTCCCGCAGTACCTCCGACGAAAGCACTCGTCACCCTTGTGAATGTCATCCCTCCAACTAACCTCGGCACCTCATATCTGCCCACATAATGGAAAGCCTGTGCCGTACCACCCACCCCCAACATCCCTAAACGCAAGCCCAACCATCCAACCCCCGTTCGTAAAGCTTCGTCCCCTAGGTTTACTGATTCTCCATGCTTTAATTTTTCAGCCACCCCAATTCCCGTAATTCCAGCTACCTCGGTCGTAACTCCAACCCCTCGGGCTAGCACCGTTCCCACCGTTCCGCGGTTCCACCAACTCTCGACTCGTCTCCCCATCCATGACATGACCCCATTACGCGTCGCTTGCCCCAACAACCCTACCCCGGCTAATAATGCCACATCGCCTACATCCAAATTCTGCATCACTTGTGTAGCTCCCCCCACCACTCGCTCAACCCCGCTACACCCTCGCTTGCTCTCAGCCCCGCCTTTACATAATTCACTCGCGGCCAATTCACCTTCATATCCCCCTTGCGCTTCAACCCATTGTAATAAGGATGCCCCGACGGTTTTTTGCTGCTCATCGCCAAAACGCAACAGTTCACTACCTCGCAAGTGCAAAGCTTGAACAAGGCTCGGATCAGGTTTATCAGCTAATTTAGTTGGCCCTGACTCAACACGAAAATAAAAAGGATCCCACCAACTAGTGGACCCCTCATTGCGAATGGGATCATTTGTCATAATAAAAACCGCACGATTTTGACCTATCTACTCAAATCGACAACCCTTTCAAAGGGTTGCTAACATAAATTCCCCACATCATTTAAACATCGCTCACCTAAAAAGTTTTACTGAGAGGGGCTAGGGGGTAACTTGAGAGCCCGCGCCCGGTCGGCTTAAGGAGGGCTTAAAAATTTTTTGTTTTTAATTGAATTAGAGTATTCCTCTGTCATCCTCTAATTCAAAAAAACAATAAAATTTTTAAGCCCTCCTACAGCCGACCTCCTGCGCTAAAAGGCTCTCAAGTTACCCCCTAGCCCCTCTCAGTAAAACTTTTTATATCTCTTCAAATATTTGCGGAGAAGTCTTTTTGAAAAGTAGAGAGGGCCTATCCTTGTTTGAAAACATTACCAGGAGAGAGCCCGCACGAAGGCAATGCAAATGCTGTCATTGCGAGCCCAACGGGCGCGGCAATCCCATCGCTTAAACAGAAGAGATTGCTTCGCCCTGCTGGGCTCGCAATGACAGATGGCGAACAGTAGGGCGAACGGTGCGCGTTTGCAAACAAGGATAGGCCCTCTCTACTTTTCAAAAAGACGTGGCTCTATTTGCAGATGAATTGAAGAATAAAATGGAAGATTGCCACGCTCGCCAATGGGGCTCGCTCGCAATGACATGGAACCCTGCTGTGCTCTGAATGACATTATATTCCAAATTTCCACTTGTTTTTCGCAAAATCCTTGGCTACCCAAACTTTATGTTAAGAAGTGCCAACCAACCCATGACGGTGAGTTTTAAAACCTTGGGTTGCAAACTCAACCAATCCGAAACCGACGCCCTAGCTGACCAATTTAAAAAAGCCGGCTTCGCGGTGCGTGATTTTGCCGAACCGGTTGACCTTACCATTATTAATACCTGCACCGTCACTAACGACGCTGACAGCAAAAGCCGCGCCGCCATTCGCCAAGCCATCCGCACTTCACCACAAGCCCGCGTGGTGGTTACCGGCTGTTACGCCCAAATTAAACCTGAGGAAATTAAGGCCATTGAAGGGGTGAATCTCATTTTGGGAACCGATGAAAAATATCGAATCCTCGATCATCTTAAAACCCTTGCCAATCATGAATCGCAAGAAGTGCTTACCATCGTGAACGATCGCGGTGAGTTTGATGAAGTGAGTGTGGACGGTTTTATCTCTGCGACAAATCGCACCCGGGCGTTTTTAAAAGTGCAGGAGGGTTGTGATTATTACTGCTCTTACTGCATCATTCCCTTTGCAAGGGGCAAGGCACGCTCCCGCCCTTTTGAAAATACTTTAAGCGAAGCCCAGTTGCTGGCTGCACAAGGCTATCAAGAAATTGTGCTCACCGGCATTAACATTGGCACTTATCAAATTACCCAAGATCAAACTTATTATTTGGTAGATTTATTAAAGGGCTTAGAAAAAATTTCTGACCTTAAAAGAATTCGCATCAGCTCGATTGAACCCAACACCGTTACCGATGAATTGCTCCAAACCATTGCTGATTCACAAACGATCTGCCCGCATTTGCATATCCCTTTGCAAAGCGGCAATGACGATCTCTTGCAAGCCATGAACCGCAAATATCGCCTGGCCGATTACGCACGGCTCATGGAACGTTTTCAGCATTATCTTCCCAATGCCGCTTTAGGCACGGATGTGATTGTTGGCTTTCCGGGCGAAACCGAAAAACATTTTCAAAATACTTTAGAATTTATTGAGCGACAACCCTTCACCTATATGCATGTTTTTCGCTACAGCGATCGAACTGGCACAGCTGCTGCTAAATTACCTCAGCATGTTGACCCCGAGGTCATCAAACATCGCAGCAAAGTTTTGGCAAGCCTCATGCAAAAACAAAAAGCTAATTATGCAAAAAAGTTTGTGGGGTGTAGCATGCCTGTGCTATTTGACCAAAATGATCACCCCCGCTATTCGGGTTACACCAAGAATTATTTGCGAGTGCAGGTGCAATCGGAGCGCGAGTTGCGAAAAGAAATTCACCTTGTGAAATTAACCGAAGAATTAGGGGGGATTTTTAGAGGGAGTTTAATATAATGTCATTGCGACCCCGGACTTGATCCGGGGGAAGCAATCTTCAGTATTAAAACAGAAGATCGCCACGCTTCGCTCGCGATGACAGTGTACCATGGTCACCATCAAACCTTTCTCGGCTCTACGAGCCACATCATTTTTAGCTAAACAAATAGCGTCGTTCCCCTATGATGTCATCAACTCCGACGAAGCGCGCAAGCTTGCGCACGATAATCCTTACAGCTTTTTGCACATCGTCAAATCTGAAATTGATTTGCCGCCTCAAACTGAACTCTATTCCAACGAAGTTTATCAAAAGGCTCGTGAGAATTTAGCAAAATTTGAAAAAGCAAAGTGGCTACAAAAAGATCCCACCCCCAACTTTTATTTGTATCAACAAAAAATGGGTGAGCATCAGCAATTGGGCTTAGTCGCTGTTTGCTCGATTGACGACTACGACCAAAACAAAATTAAAAAACACGAAAAAACCCGGCCCGACAAAGAAGACGACCGCACCCAACATATTCTCACCCTATCGGCGCAAGCAGAACCGGTTTTTTTAGCTTACCGTGACGAGCAGGGGATTCATGAGCTAGCTGCACGTTGGGCCCAAGCCCACTCGCCGATTTTTGACTTTACTGCCGAAGACGGCATTGCCCATACCGGCTGGGCTATCGATGACGCGCAAGCCATCGCAAACTTGACGCAACAGTTTTCAAAAATCGATAACCTCTACATTGCGGATGGTCACCACCGTTCCGCCTCCAGTTCACGCGCACGCCAAAAATTATTACAACAAAACCCTCATGCTTTAGGAACTGAAAGCTATCACTATGTCTTAGCGGTTATTTTCCCTGATAACCAATTAAAGATCTTACCCTATAACCGTGTGGTGAAAGATCTAAACGGCCTAACCGAAGAAGTTTTTTTGAATAAAGTTAAAGAACATTTTGAAATTCAACCCACGAGTCTATCCAGCCCCGCCACCCCCAAGACTTATGGCATGTATTTAAATACAAAATGGTATGTAATGACACCTCGCTTGCATGTCTCTGCCCAAAAAAATTTATTGGAATTACTCGATGTCGCAGTTTTGCAAAACTATCTTTTAGGGCCCATCTTGGGGATTGACGACCCCCGCACTTCCAAACGCATTGATTTTGTCGGTGGGATTCGTGGCACCGAAGAACTGGTGCATCTTGTCGACTCAAAGAAATTTCAAGTGGCCTTTTCTCTCTACCCTTCGCAAATGCAAGAAGTGATGGCTATCGCCGACCAAGGCCTCATCATGCCCCCAAAATCTACCTGGTTTGAACCTAAATTACGCTCGGGGCTATTTATTCACCAGTGGAAAGCTAATCAGAGATAAAGAACAATATTTTGCTATGAGTAGAAAATCATGATCGGCTGTAAGCAAAGGGTATTCATGCTCGATGGAGGCCGCTGAGATTAAAAAGTCAACGGGGCTGGCTTGAACCCCTTTTTTGCGAAGCTGATTTCTTAAACGGGCGGCTAAAATATAAGTTTCTCGACTGATAGGAACCAACGGAAATGGCTTTAAAAGTTTAACAAGATATTCAAAACTATGTTCGCTCTTTATTCCATCTAAAAGTTCTTGTAAGATACTACCCAGCAAGAAGAAACAATCCCCTTTTTCAAGATGGGAACGAAACGCAATAACGTAAGGATTATGTTCATCAACGTGATTTCTTCTTAGTACTAAGGACCAAACAGAGGTGTCAACGATGATATTCACGGCCTTTTCGCTCTTTTTTATAATTCCAATTTTTGCGAAATTCGATGGTTCCTAGAGAACGAAGAATTTTTTTTTGTTCTCGCCTTTCAATAAATTCTTGCAAGGCGACATTGACGGTCTCTCGTTTTGTACGAAAAGAACTTACTTTTAAAGCACGATTAAGCAACGAATCATCAATGGCAAGATTGGTAGGCATAATGGCTCCTATGTGTAGAGTCTACACATCTTAGCAAAAATGTCAAGGAGCCGCCAATCGAAGTTCCTAGAAGAAACTTTAAGGCTCACTTTGCCGAAAAGATAGATGGCGTCAAGCAGGGGAATCCATGTATAAGTTTATGAATAAATACTTAATAATATTAATGGGTTGGTTAATCATGCCAGCCTGTGGTGGTGGGGAGTTTACCGATATCTCGTCTGATTTATCTATGATTCAGGGCGATTTAAGCGGCGATTATCAGGCCCGCGATAGCAATTGCACTGGTTTTGCGCTGGGCGACTTTACCATTCTACAAGAAGGTTTTAATCTCACGGTGCTTATTCAAGACCCTGCCAAAGATTCTAATTTAAAAAAGGGTGACCGCTTCACGGGCCAACGCACCATCAAACAAAATTCCAAAGGCGATTCTTATTACGCCTTTGAGTCCGAAACTCTTGGTTGTAATGGTTTTATCCTCGACACTCAAAGCAAAGTTGATCTGGCTACCGATTCTGTCCTGGTTAAATTTCAAACCGGTGATTTATTGCTCACCTGCTTCGATAGTTCAGCCGATGGCGCTTGTGACTTGAGTTTTGCCCGAAAACTTGATTAAGCTTACCCATTCCATGATGCGCCAATCACCCATCACTATTGCACTCATCACCCTATCCATTGCGGTTAGTCTTTTTTCTCAATTAGGCAGTAAGATCGGCCCGGTGCATCAGCTCTTTTTCAGTAGCTTCATTCAACCCGATCTGCCTTCCATCTTTATGCAAACCCAATCACTCGAAATTTTTCAGGGGCAAGTATGGCGGTTGTTCACCCCCATGTTTTTACATTTTGGGATTATTCACCTCATCTTTAATATGCTTTGGCTAAAAGACTTGGGGGGGATCATTGAATTTCGCATGGGTTCTTTTTACTTGCTTGCCTTGGTATTGGTAACCAGCGCTCTTTCAAATATAGCACAGTTTTTATGGAGCGGCCCCTTGTTTGGCGGCATGTCGGGCGTGGTTTATGGTCTGCTCGGGTTTCTGTGGATTCGCGGACAGCTTGACCCCTACTTTAATATCGTCTTGAATCGCCAAGTGGTCATCATGATGATCGCCTGGTTTTTTCTTTGCCTCACGGGCCTCATGGGTAACGTTGCCAACATGGCCCACGGGCTGGGCCTTGCCACCGGCATGGCTTGGGGCTATCTCACCAGCGGGCATTTAGGGTCTGACCGGAAATAAATGTTCTTTTTTGGCGCTCAGATTGGGGTCAGATTTGACCGATCTGAATGAGCAAAACCGGAGGAATAGCAGGGCTATTTTGAGGATTTTGCGATTGAAGATCGGTCAAAGATGGCCCCAAGATGAGATGCCAAAATGAACATTTATTTCCGGTCAGACCCTTAGGCCGAATTCTTCGGCTACGGAACTACCGTTGACTCACTCACCTCTCAATGCTAACTTATATAAGACTAATATAGTCTTATATAGATTGTAAAAAGAGTCTTGAAAAACCATTTGATTTGAATTAGTTAGCGCCGGGCCTACAGTGGCCTTTTATTAATAAGACCGTGTTTGTCAGATAACTATGCTCTATTTCAACAAAAAAACGGAATATGCCCTGATTGCCATTTTGCACATGGCCAAAAAATCGGCTGATTCAAACATCACCAGCGCCCGAGAAATCGCCGAGGCTTACGAGGTCCCTTATTATCTCTTGGCTAAGGTGTTGCAGCAATTGGCGGGGCTCGGTGTCATCAAAGCAGTCCATGGGACAAAAGGCGGCTATATCCTGGCCAAACGCCCCCAAGACATTACGCTAGCCGATATGCTGGGGGTCTTTGAAGGACACTTGGGAGTGGCTGAATGTTTTCGTGAAGAAAAAATCACTTGTCGGCAATGGGACGGCTGCACCATCAAAAGCCCGCTGTATAAACTGAATCACAAGATTCAAACCATGCTTTCTCAAATGACGGTGGAGGATTTAACCAAATGACTTCGGCAACTAAATTAAAAGAATTAACGTCCCAAGATTATAAATATGGTTTCATCACCGAACTTGAAATGGACCGTGCACCAAAAGGTCTAAATGAAGATATTATTCGCTTAATTTCGGCCAAGAAAAACGAACCGGCTTTCATGTTGGAATGGCGATTGAAAGCCTATCGCCACTGGCTGACCATGAAAGAACCCACATGGCAAAATGTAAAATATCCTCCGATCGATTATCAAGACATCTATTATTATGCCGCCCCTACGCAAAAAACCAAACCTAAAAGCTTAAACGAAGTCGACCCGCAGCTCCGTGAAACTTTTAATAAGCTAGGGATTTCTCTGGCTGAACAAGAGGTGCTTACGGGTGTTGCGGTTGATGCGGTGTTCGATAGCGTATCAGTGGGCACAAGCTTTAAAGAAAAATTAGGAAAGATGGGGATTGTTTTCTGCTCGTTTTCCGAGGCCGTGCAAGACCACCCAGAACTCGTCAAAAAATATTTAGGCACCGTGGTGCCTTACACCGATAACTTTTTTGCTACCCTTAACTCAGCGGTTTTTACCGATGGTTCTTTTTGTTACATCCCCAAAGGGGTGCGTTGCCCCATGGAACTCTCGACTTATTTTCGTATCAACGCTGCCCAAACCGGCCAATTTGAACGCACGCTCATCATCGCCGATGCAGACAGCTATGTCAGTTATTTAGAGGGCTGCACGGCGCCCAAACGCGATGAAAACCAATTGCATGCCGCAGTGGTAGAATTGGTCGCCCTCGATAATGCTCAAATAAAATATTCAACCGTGCAAAATTGGTACCCAGGCGATAAACAGGGAAAGGGCGGCATCTACAACTTTGTCACCAAGCGTGGAAAATGTGCGGGGGTAAATTCAAAAATTTCTTGGACTCAAGTTGAAACCGGTTCTGCTATCACTTGGAAATATCCCGGTTGCGTTTTGTTAGGCGACAATTCTATTGGCGAATTTTATTCGGTGGCCGTCACCAACAATTACCAACAAGCCGATACCGGCACCAAAATGATTCATATTGGCAAAAATACCCGCTCCACTATCGTTTCCAAAGGTATATCTGCCGGCCATGGGCAAAATACTTACCGTGGTTTGGTTAAGATCATGAAAAATGCCCATGGGGCTAGAAATTATTCACAATGTGATTCTTTATTGATGGGTGACCTATGCGGGGCCCACACCTTCCCTTCGATTGAAATTAAAAATAGCACCGCCCAAATGGAGCACGAAGCCTCCACCTCTAAAATTGGTGAAGATCAACTCTTTTACTGCAAACAACGCGGCCTCTCCGAAGAAGATGCCGTTAATATGATCGTTAATGGATTTTGCAAACAAGTGTTTAAAGAATTACCCATGGAATTTGCCGTCGAGGCACAAAAACTTTTAGGGGTTAGTTTGGAAGGGAGTGTTGGATAAAGTCAAAGTGTCATCCTCGCGAAAGCGGGGATCCATTAGAGGGATAACTTATGCTACAGTTAAAAAACCTGCACGTACAAATTGAAGACCGCGCCATTTTAAAGGGCATTAACCTCGAAATTAATGCAGGCGAAGTGCATGCCATCATGGGCCCTAATGGTTCTGGCAAGAGCACCTTAACCCAAATTATAGCGGGCCGCGATCTCTACCAAATCACTCAAGGGCAAATTTTATTCGAAGGCAAAGACCTGACCCCTCTAGCCCCTGAAGCCCGAGCTCAACGTGGCATTTTTCTGGCTTTTCAATATCCCATCGAAATCCCTGGCGTTGCCAACGCTTATTTTTTACGCACTGCCCTGAATGCCAAACGAAAATTTTTAGGCCTCCCCGAAGTTGATGCCATGGATTTTCTCACGCTAGTTAAAGAAAAAATGAGCCTCTTGCACATGGATCCTAGTTTTTTAAATCGCAGTGTCAACGAGGGTTTTTCGGGCGGCGAAAAAAAACGCAACGAAATTTTACAAATGGCCATCTTAGAACCAAAACTTGCACTGCTGGATGAAACCGATTCTGGCTTAGATATCGATTCGCTAAAAATTGTGGCCCGCGGGGTCAATACCTTGCGAACCTCGGAACGAGCTATACTGCTCGTCACCCATTATCAACGCTTACTCAACTACATCGAACCCGATTATGTGCACGTGTTATCAGAAGGCCGCATCGTCAAATCGGGGGGCAAAGAACTGGCGCTACGACTTGAAGAGCAAGGTTATGGCTGGGTCAAAGAAACAACCGTCTAAGGTTTAAAATATGTCAGATCAAACTTGGATACAAAATTTGGTTGAGCAATATGCGGTTTTAAAAAACCTGCTGCATTCGCAAGAAGGTTTTCATGTTGTGTTTATTAATGGCCACTTTGCTGGCCATTCCCCATTAAGCCTACCCAAAGGGGCCATCTTAAGCCACATAAGCTCAGTGCTGAAACAACACCCTGAGTTACTACCCAATCTGCCACCTCAGCCTAGCGATGGGGTTTTTGTTTTAATTCCCGAAGATACTCAAATTGAAAAACCTATCTTTTTAGATTTTGTTTCTATTCCCAATTCACAACCTATCGATGTTCATTCTCAAAATCTTATTTTTATGAGCCCTTATGCACAAAGCTCTATTATTGAAAATTATTCAAGCCTTACCCCGGGCGCTTATTCCACTCATGCGGTCACAAAAATTGTTTTAGCAGAGGGGGCCAACCTCGACCACTATCAAATCCAGCAAGAAGGCGGGCTAGCCAAGCATAGCAACGATGTAAGCATTCAACAAAACCAAGACAGCCAATATAGGTCGCATGCCTTTGCTTTGGGTAGTGGCTTGGTCTGCAATAACCTTCAAACAACGCTGGCCGCCCCCGGGGCTAGTTGCATGCTTAACGGCCTCTTTTTAGGTGAACAAAAACAACGGATGGATTTTCACACCACCATCGATCACGCTCAACCTCACTGCACCAGCGAGGAATTATATAAAGGGATTTTGGGAGGGCAGGCCCAAGGCACTTTCAAAGGGCGGATTGTCGTTAGGCCCCATGCGCAAAAAACCAGCGCCCGTCAAACTAACAAAAATTTACTTTTATCCGAAGAGGCCCTCATTAATACCGAACCCATTTTAGAAATCTTTGCCAACGATGTAAAGTGCAATCATGGCGCCACCATTGGGCGGCTGGATGAATCCCAATTATTCTATCTAACTTCGCGTGGCATTCACCGCAAATTGGCCCAGCAGATGTTAATCCACGCCTTTGCGAGTGATTTATTAGCCACCATCCCCTTGAACAGTGTTCGCCATCATATTCAAACCATCATTAGCGAACATTTAACGAAGTGGAGCCTTTGTGCGGAGGCCGCATGAGACTTGAGCCAAAAATCCTTCGCCAAGATTTCCCTATTTTACAACAACAATTCAAAGGCAATCGGCTCGTGTATCTTGATAACGCCGCCACCACCCAAAAACCCAAGATTGTTATTGATACCCTGCAACAATATTATGCCGAAGATAATGCCAACATTCACCGCGGCGTTCATTATTTAAGCGAACGCGCTACTGAAAAATATGAACAAGCTCGCAAAAAAGTGCAACAATTCATTGGCGCGCAAGAGGCGCAAGAAATTATCTTTGTGCGTGGCACCACCGAGGCCATCAATTTAGTGGCTCAAACCTTCGGGCGAAAAAATATCAAATCTGGCGATGAGATCATCCTTTCTACATTAGAACATCACTCCAACATTGTGCCTTGGCAAATTTTAGCTCAAAGCTTGGGCGCCCATTTGCGGGTTCTTCCTATCACAGATGATGGCGAATTGGCGCTTGAGCAATTGCCTAAGCTCATCAACTCAAAAACTCGCCTCTTGACTATTGGCCATGTCTCCAATGCCCTTGGCACCGTAAATCCCGTTCATGAAATAATTAAAACGGCCCATGCCCACGGCGTGCCCGTACTCATTGATGGTGCACAATCGATCCCTCATTTGAAAATTAATGTGCAAACCTTGGATTGTGATTTTTTTGCCTTTTCAGGGCATAAACTCTTTGGCCCCACCGGCATTGGGGTTTTGTATGGGAAAAAATCATTTTTGGAAACGATGCCCCCTTATCAAGGCGGTGGCGATATGATTCGCGAAGTTACGTTTGAAAAAACTACTTACAATACCTTGCCCTATAAGTTTGAAGCCGGCACTCCCAATATTGCAGGCACCATCGGGCTTGGCGCTGCCCTTGATTATCTCAACTCATTAGATTGGAATGCCGTTCAGATTTACGAAAAAGAACTTTTAGCTTATGCCACCCATGCTTTACAAGAGGTGCCAGGTCTTAAAATCATTGGGCAAGCAAAAGAAAAAGTCGGGGTGATTTCGTTCATTTTAAAAGACATCCACCCCCACGATATTGGCACCATTCTCGACCAATCGGGCATTGCCATTCGCACCGGCCACCATTGTACCATGCCCCTCATGTTGCGCCTGGGGCTACCCGCGACGGCACGGGCTTCGTTTGCTTTTTATAATACGAGAGAAGAGGTAGACCAACTCGTGAAGGGAATATACAGAGTAAAGAAATTGTTTGAATAAAAATGTCATTCTGAGGCGTGCCCCTTCGCTAATGCTCAGGGTAAACTCCGAATCTTCTATTTTGGATTGTTTATCTGAATGAAATGGAAGATCCCTCCCCGGATCGAGTCCGGGGCAGGCTTAGCTCGGGATGACACATTTTATAGACTGGAATGAGAACTAAACTATGTCGGATTTACGTGAACTCTATCAAGAAATGATCTTAGATCACAATCGAAGCCCACATCATTTTCATGAATTAGCCGATGCTAATCGTACGGCACGGGGAAACAACCCTTTGTGTGGTGACCAACTCACCGTTTATTTGAAACTCAACCAAGATAAAATTAATGCGATCAGTTTTTTAGGTTCAGGGTGTGCCATTTCAAAAGCGAGCGCCTCTATGATGACGGATGCCTTGCAGGGCAAAACCAAGCATGAGGCCTTGCAATTATTTGAGGTCTTTCACAAAATGGTAACGGGCCATACTGAATTAGCGGATCCATCGAAGATGGGCAAGCTTGCCGTATTTTCCGGAGTGGCTGAATACCCCGCTCGGGTCAAATGCGCGAGCCTGGCCTGGCACACGATGAAATCGGCATTAGAAGGATCGGACGCAATTGTATCAACAGAAACAGGTGAATAAAAATGGAGGTATCGTCATCCCGGACAAGCCTGCCCCGGACTTGATCCGGGGATCCGGGATCTATAATTGTGGATGCCGGATCGAGGTCCGGCATGACGAAGAAGATATGGACAACAATACTGCTCTCAAAAATAAAATAATCACTGTATTAAAAACTTGTTATGACCCTGAAATCCCCGTCGACATCTACGAGCTAGGGCTCATTTACAACCTCGAGGTACAAGAAAATGGCGCCGTTGAAATTCAAATGACCCTCACCTCACCCATGTGCCCGGTGGCTGAAAGCCTGCCCCCTGAAGTAGAAAGTAAAGTAAAAACGATTCCTGAAGTGACCGCTTGCCGGGTTGAAACGGTGTGGGACCCACCCTGGAGTAAGGACAGGATGAGTGAGGCCGCCAAGCTACAGCTCAACATTTTTGATTAGGGGACCTCTAAAAACGACCCATCTGCCGCGTTGCCCGCAAAGCCACGATCCTCACGTATTTCCATATACGCTCCGGTCGCGTCTTTGCGGGCGCCTTGCATCTGGGCCCTTTTTAGAGGTCCCCATTTAAAGGATTATTCCATTAGTAGGCGTAACGGGTTCAACTTCAACGTCCAAAATTTTTTCGATCCAAAGTTGAATGCTTTCTTCGGTCGGAAATTCAAGCCCAAACAGGGCCGATATCCCCATAAAAGTGAGTTTTAATTGATTACCCTCCATTTCCCAAAGCCCCACTAAAAAAGATCCATCCGAATAGGTGAGTTTAAACTTTTTATCGGCCTGAAAGGCAACCGATATGGGCTTAGCCCCTTGAGTCACCGGGAAAACGCTCACCGATGAATTTTGAATTTGTTTGTTGGATAAAACTTTTGAACTGATCTGCTGTAAATCTTGAGCCAGCTCATCACTATTAGCAATTTTGTAATTTTGATTATTGAGTTTCGTTTCAGATAAATTAGTTTCCCCACTTGGCGAACAATGGGCCAACCCCATCATCAACAAAAGAACCCATAAACACGATTTAAACTTCATAAATGCTCCCATTTTCATACACGACTCCCATTGTAAACGTTTTCATAAGTAAATTAAACCCTATTCCATAGGGCATTAAAGCCTTTTTCTAAAAATCCAAATAGCAAGGCTGCCACAACAATAAATAAGGTCGCCTGAAGAATAGGTGAATGGATCTTTGTGGCATTCAACCACACCATTGAATCTTCAATCCAAGGGCGATGAAAGAGTAAAACCCCATAACTGTAAGTCCCCATCCATTTTAAAGGCTTCAATAAATTAGGTTCTTTCCACAGTTGAACCGCTGGGCTTTGCTTAGCCAACCTTAAGGCTAAAAAAACCCCGAAGGCAAACTCACCTAACTTCGTAATAGGAAAGCCACCCATAGCAAGATAAGGATGCCAAGTATTAAGCGGTGATTTGAGAATGATTAAACTACTCCCTCCTGCTAACAACAGGCTGGCCAGCAAAGTCAGACCTGGCCATTTTCTCATCATTTGGTAGAGCCAAGGGAACATGAGGTAGAGAAAAAACAGCGTGCCAATAAACCACAAGGTTGAGTTGTAATTGGCCATCATCCTGGGGTGAAAGGTGTGCAAAAAAGTCGCTTTCATCAAAAAAGAAACCAGCACGTCTTGTTGTTTTGACCAATCCCCGGCAAATTTTATTAAATAAAATAAAACCGAAACCAAGATGGCCGAATAATAAAGCGGCGCAATGCGCAACAGGCGCTTTTTTAAAAATTCTCGGTAAGGAATTTGGGTATAACCTTTTTGTGAGTAAGAATGGCCCAAGCCCCATCCACTCAAAACAAAAAATATCGTGACCCCTAAAAAACCAAAATTGCGCAAGATGCCTTCAAACCAGCTCGGGCTATTGATCTGCAACTCCGAAAAAGAATGCACCCACTGCCACTGAATGGCCACGGGATATTGCCCATGTTCGGCCACAAAACTTGCCCGAAAATAGTGGTAATAAAGAATGCCGATCGCGGCAATAGCTTTAAGATAAGGGCTTAAAATACTAAGGCGACTGCCCTGTGGTCTCATGGAACAAAAAACGGGGTTCGAAGTCATATTGGTTCAACCACAGTATTGGATCAATTATGAGAGGTGATGAGCGGGAAACGGGGTTCGAACCCGCGACCCTCAGCTTGGGAAGCTGATGCTCTACCAACTGAGCTATTCCCGCTTGAATGTTCTGTACCAACTGCCAGCCGGAGGCTGGTCTGCCTCCGGCGGAAGCTATTCCTATTACTCTATTTTATTCAATCAAAATATTAAAATATTAAAGATGTTATGGATGAGGGATAATAGCGATGATAGTTATGTCACCTCGTTTTGGACCATAACACCAAAACATACGGTGAGCACCCGGCGTTTCATTTTCAACGTAGGCCTCAAACACAGAACCCCTTGAATCGAATGGATTCTCATACCCATGGTAGACATGGGTGTTTAACGAAGGGTGGCGTGGATTGGTTTGGAGATACCCCAAAACTCTTTTCACTTTTTTAATCTTGATTTTAGGGAGATGCTGATATTGACCAGCGGCCTCACGGGTAAAATGAATGTTAAAGGTCATTCGGAATCACTAAGATATTTTGAAAAATCTTCTTTAGCCTTGACCAATCGCCCTGCTTTAGCCTGAGCAAGGCCGCGCTCAACGGATGCCTTTGCCTTGGGATGGGTTTCAAGCCAAGGCTCTGAAAGAGGAACAACAATCAATGGTTCTAAAAGAATTTTCCCCGTCGAAAAATCTTGATAAACTCGATAGTGCTTTGAAGTAGATCGCACCTTGCGGCCTAAAGAAATCCTATTTTTAGAATCCGCTTTTACTTCGGCAACTTCCCTAAAATCACTCTGTCCCAGTAAATTCATACTTCACCTTAGTTGGATATTACCCTAATAGGGAAATTTATCAAGTGGGAAATTCCCACTTATCTCGCCCCATGGTGGAATGGGTTCTTTTTTACACAGGGGGTTAAAATTGAAAAAATGAATTATTTTAGTAAGTTAGATTAGAACCTGAGTAAAAAACCACCCCTTGACTCAGAACGTATTCCCTAATTCCTTAATGATTTCAATCATTTCATTTTTGGCCCCGAAATTGCACCTACCTAGAGACAGGTCAAAATAATCCTATCTTTAATGGGGGGTCTGCAATGAAACGGTTCATTCACAGCGGTTTATCATTATTTCTATTTTTTATTTCAACACTGATGGTCGCCTGTGGCGGCGGAAGTAGCAGCAGCTCTGACAGCGATTTATCAAGCCTCAACAGTTTGAGTGACTTGCCGGATAACTCGACCATGGTTGCCACCAGTTCGGGGTCTTCTTCAGTCTCGGCTGATATCGCCACCGCGGTCAGTGGCACACCTGCCCTCTTTACAGCTTTAACCCCTGAGCCTCACTTCTTCGAAGATGGGTTTTTAGCCAGTGTGGCTGCCCAATCTGGCTCAGTGAGTGAAGCCGATCAGAATGAGTTTTGGGTAGGCGAAGGTAAATGCCAAACCATACAAGGGGCCGGCCAGACCTTTGCTTTAATCAGCAACATGGGCATGACCTTATGTATGATGCAGGGAGCACCCTCCACCGGGATTTTCACCTTATCCAGCGGAACCTTGGATGACCCCCTCACAATTTTTGACCAACAAGCAGATGACCGCCACATTAAAGTAGCCGGGGTAACAGAGGGTGGACAAGGAGGTTCCCAAGATATCTATTTCAAAGTCTATGGGACTAACTCTGTTGCTAATCAATATAAATTTGATGTTTGGTTCTGTAGTCAAGGCGAAACTAACCCCCGTGGCTTAGAAAGTGTCACCGTAGACAAAACAACCGGGGCGATCACTCAAACATCTGAACACAACGAAGATCAATTCAACGCCACCATTAGCTTTAGTGGGAAAATCGCCAACTCGGGCGGTACCTTTGTCTATGACCCTACAGCAGACAAAACCCTGACCTTACTTAACTCGGGAAGTTGGGATGGCAACACGAACCTCTTCAACGTTCAAATGACCGTTTCCGATGGTACTCTAAGCTTGAAAGCCAAAGACTCCCACGTTCAACAAAGTCAAACCAATACCAACAAAGTTTATATTATCTCTACTTATACGGGTACCGAACTCAGCAACGTCCGATTTTTAACGGCTGCCTTCAAGACCAGCGGTGGTGGTGGTACTGAAACATGGAGTGCAGAAGGTGGTATGGAGTGGAATGATACCGATACGAATGGGCCTATGTATGCCAGCAACGTTATCATGGATATCGTGAATACAGTCAGTGCCCTAGACTTTTCAACCGACTCATTCCTAAGCACCTCGCCTGAAGCTCCCGCGGTTGACCTTACGGATGTGTCCTGCAGTGTAACAGCGGACATTGAGGTAACCATGACTCAAACTCAAGAGGCCATGCTTGCTATGCAAGCCTTGCAACAATCTTGTAATGATTTTGATGATCCCAACTTTGATTTGTGCTGGGGTGACAGCGAAATAAATGCTGCCAAACAAGCCATTTTTGCTAGCCAAGGCGGCCCCCCTTAACAATCAGTTCATACAGTGAAATTTGAAAAGCCGTTAAGGGCAAACCTTAGCGGCTTTTTTATTTAGAAAATTTCTTTTTTATCAAAAAAATAGGCGATTTCTTTAACTGCGTTTTCGGGTGAGTCGGAACCATGCACGGTGTTCTCTTCAATGTTGGTCGCAAAGTCTTTGCGAATTGTACCAGGTGCAGCCTGGGCGGGATTCGTAGCCCCCATCACTTCACGATTTTTGGCCACGGCATTTTCACCTTCTAATACCATCACCACAATATGCCCACGGGTCATGAATTTAACCAAACTATCAAAAAAAGGTTTGCCTCGGTGCACGTCGTAAAAACCTTCGGCTTGCACCTTGTCCATTTTGATCATTTTAGCAGCTGCAATGCGAAGGCCGGCTTTTTCAAACCGAGTAATGACTTGACCAATGATATTTTTTTCAATCCCGTCGGGTTTGATAATTGAAAGAGTTTGTTCGAGTGACATAAAGCTCCTTTTGTCATTCAGAGCCCAGAGGTCCTTCGCTTCGCTCTGGATAAACTCCGAATCTTCCATTTTATTCTGCAGATAAAACAGAAGATTGCTTCGGCCTACTGGCCTCGCAATGACATTGATAAAGTTTTCCCAATTTCTGCCGGCGACTTGGCTACTTTAATCCCTGCGGCTTCTAACGCGGCAATCTTTTCTTTCGCAGTGCCCTTCCCACCCGAAATGATAGCACCCGCATGGCCCATGCGTTTGCCGGGAGGCGCAGTCATCCCCGCAATAAAACTCACCACCGGTTTCTTAACATTCTGCCTAATGTAAAGGGCGGCTTCTTCTTCAGCACTGCCACCAATTTCCCCAATCATCACGATGGCCTCAGTTTTTGGATCTTCGTTAAATAATTTTAAGCAGTCAATAAAGTTGGTGCCATTCACCGGGTCGCCCCCAATACCAATGCAAGTCGATTGCCCTAGGCCCAATTGGGTGAGCTGATAAACTGCTTCATAAGTCAAAGTCCCACTGCGCGACACCACTCCAATGTTACCTGGTTTATGAATGGCCCCTGGCATAATGCCAATCTTGCATTCCCCAGGCGTAATCACCCCTGGGCAATTAGGCCCCACTAACCGAGTGCGCTTGTCTTGCATAAAGCGCTTAACCTTCACCATGTCTAAAACCGGAATGCCTTCAGTAATACAAATCACTAAATCTAAATCGGCATCAACAGCTTCCATAATGGCATCGGCTGAAAAAGGCGGCGGCACATAAATCACCGAGACATTGGCCCCAGTTTTTTCTTTGGCCTCAATGACCGAATTAAAAATGGGAATGCCTTCAAAATTTTGGCCGCCTTTACCAGGGGTAACGCCTGCCACCATTTGAGTGCCATATTCTTTGCACGCCCGAGTATGAAATTGGCCCGTACTCCCGGTAATGCCTTGGGTTACAACACGAGTATTTTTATTAACCAGTACGCTCATAATATAAATCTGTCATTGCGAGCCGAGCCCCAAGCCTGCCCCGGCCCCCGAGCCGGGGTGGCAATCTTCCTTTTCATATTAAGCAATAGCTTTCACTACTTTTTCTGCAGCTTCACTCATCGTATCCGCCGAAATAATCGGCAACCCAGACTCTGCTAAAATCTTCTTCCCCAAATCCACATTGGTCCCCAGAAGACGCACCACCAAGGGGACTTTCAAACCAAGTTCTTTAGCCGCAGCCACTACACCGGTGGCAATGACATCACACTTCATAATGCCACCAAAAATATTAACCAAAATCGCTTTGACCTTGGGATCTTGTAAAATAATTTTAAAGGCAGCCGTGACCCTGTCAGCGGTGGCCCCTCCCCCCACATCCAAGAAGTTAGCGGGTTCGCCGCCATGTAGCTTAATAATATCCATGGTGGCCATGGCTAACCCTGCCCCATTGACCATACAACCGATGTTGCCATGGAGACTAATAAAACTTAAATCGTATTTTTTAGCCTCAGTCTCTTGAGGATTTTCTTCGTCTAAATCTCGATAAGTTTCGATATCGGGGTGACGGTATAAGGCATTGTCATCAAAATTAATCTTGGCATCAAGGGCCAAGACTTGGCCATCTTCGGTTTCAATCAAGGGATTGATTTCTACTAAACTCGCATCGGTTGCCAAAAAAACTTGGTAGAGTTTATCCATCATTTTAACAATTTGATTAGCAATACTCGCTTCGATTCCCAAACCATAGGTGAGCTTACGGCCTTGATAGGCCACAAAACCCACAGCCGGATCCACCACCTCTTTTAAAATTTTCTCAAGGTGTGTTGCCGCAACCTCTTCAATATCCATCCCACCTTCGGTGCTAAACATAAACGTTACCCGCGAAGTGGCCCGATCGAGCACCATGCCTAAATAATATTCTTTTTTGATTCGAGATGCCCGTTCGACCAACAGCTTACGAACTTTTTGCCCCTCAGGGCCTGTTTGATGGGTCTTTAACATCATGCCAAAAATGGCATTGGCATGGCTCTTAGCCTCTTCAGCATTTTTAGCTAATTTTACCCCACCGCCCTTGCCGCGGCCACCCGCATGGATTTGCGCCTTCACGACCACAGGCCCACCCAACTCTTGAGCGATTTGATAGGCCTCTTCAACACTCAAGGCCGCCTTGCCCTCAGGTACCATCACCCCATATTTCCGAAAAATTTCTTTGCCTTGATACTCGTGAATCTTCATGGCTGACCTGCCGTAGCATGCTGATTTTTGTTGGTCAACCCTTTCGATATATTTACATTGAAGTATTCGATAATTTATCGTTATTCCGATAAATTATCTTGATAATTTATCGTTATTCCGATAAATTATCAAATGTGCTTCATCGCTATTTAACCAGCCCTATTCAACAAGATGCCTTAACCAGCCAAAAAATGGCCTTTATCTCGGGGCCCAGACAGGTAGGCAAAACAAGCCTGGCGCAAGAATTACTGACGAATTCAGAAAATTATTTTAACTGGGATGATGCTGCCTTTGCCAAGGCATGGGTCAAAAACCCCGAATCAGCCCTCAACCCTGCCCACCCCGGGCCTGTGGTCATCGATGAAATCCACAAATATCGTTTTTGGAAGAAAACCCTTAAAGGGATGTATGACAAGCACAAAGATAAATTTAATTTTATTATTACCGGTTCGGCAAGGCTTGATCTGTATCAAAAAGGTGGTGATAGTCTATTGGGTCGTTATTATCCCTATCGCTTATATCCTTTTACCGTTAGCGAAACAGCCACCCCTACTATGAATCCAGAAAACTTAGAGCCTAATAAAATCAATTACCCTTTAAAAGATCTGTTACAACTTACAGGTTTTCCTGACCCTCTGTTACAGAGCAATGCAGGGCAAGCCGAACGTTGGTCTCGCTTACGCAAAGAACGGCTCCTCCGAGAAGATATTCGCGATTTTAAAAACATTCGCGAACTACAATTAATGCGTATCCTGATTGAAATTTTACCAGAAAAAATTGGCAGCCCGTTGTCTATCAATAGTTTGCGGGAAGACTTGCAAATTTCATATTCAGTCTTAAGGGATTGGATCGAAATCTTAAAAAACTTGTATATCTGTTTTCAAATACCCCCCTATCATAAAAAAATTGCCCGTAGCCTTGTCAAAGAATCAAAGTATTATCTCTATGATTGGATAGACATCAAATCGGATGGGGCAAAACTAGAAAATGTTGTTGCGCTCCACCTCTTAAAAGCATGCCATTTTTGGACCGACTGTGCTGTAGGGACCTACGATTTGTATTACATCCGCACCCTAGATAAATTAGAAATTGATTTCTGCATCACGAAAAAAGGAGAACCTTGGATGCTGGTAGAATGCAAATCCAATGATCTAGCGCTTTCACCCGCTCTCATCAAAATGCATCGTCTCTTTCCTAAAGCTAAGGCTATTCAATTAACCTTAAAAAACATCGACAAAGTTGATCTTCCTTCAGGAATTCGCATCATCAATGTTGAAAAATTTTTAAGCCTTTTTATGTAAGCTTTCGTTCAGGGCAAAATTTATTTTTCGGTGGAAATAACCGCCAAGGTGCAGCGAGAAATGCAAATCAGCGTGCCTTTTTCATCAACGATTTTAATTTCCCACACTTGAGTGGATTTACCCAAATGCACGGGCACGGCTGTTGCTTTCAAAGTACCGTCTTGCTTGGATTTGATGTGATTGGCATTGATTTCAATCCCTACGGCTCGCTGCTTTTCTAAATCTAAACTCAAGCATGCACCCAAGCTTGCTGCACTTTCGGCCAAGGCCACCGAGGCACCCCCATGTAAAATCCCAAAGGGCTGATGCACCTTAGGCCCCACCGGCATGGTCACAACGACCTTGCCCATCTCGGCCTCGAGGATTTCCATCCCTAAGGTCGTGCCTAAAGTATTTTTACACAAAGCTTCTAGTTGTTTGATATTGACCGACATAACTTAACCTAATATCTTTGATATGCTCAAAGAAGCAATCTTTTTGTGCGCTTCTTGATCGGCGGTAATCCAGCGGCCTTTGACTAAATAAGCATTAGCCACATAGATAGCATCGTAACCGGTAATTTTATATTTTTTGGCTAACTCAGCGGCTTTTTTTAAGGTCTCATGGCCATTGTCGAGTCTTGCCCAACCTAAATTTTCTAGCACCTCAAGATAGGTTTGGATTTTCTTCGCCTCATCAACGAGGCGACAAAAAACAGCTAGCATTTCATTGAAAAAAAGTTCTGGTACGGCAAAATCAGTGGGTGAAGATTTTATTTCATCTAAAATCTTTAAAGATTTATTTTTATTAATTTCGTCTTCAACAAACCATTTGATAGCCACAGAAGCATCAATAATGGAAATCATGACCCTCTTAACTCCCGGATTAAATCAAGGGAAGATTTCCCCGAAGGTAATTGAAGTTTAGCCCTTTTAATTTCTTGGACAAGGGCCTCTCGTTTTTGGTCAGCTTCTATATCCACAAATCTTTTTTGATAGTCCTCGAGGCTAATCAGCGCAGCCACGGGTTTACGATTTTGTTCTACCAAAATGGGTTTCCCAATTAAGCGTAATCTTTTTAAGACTTTACCTAAATTTTGCCGCATTTTAAGCGCATTAGTTCTTTCCATGACACCAAGCATGACATATTAACTGTCATATTTCAAGGATTAAAGGGAAAATCTAGTAATGCTTCAGTCTTGTAGGGAGAGCGCTCGGGTTATTTCGTCAGACGCGTTTCTCGCGGCGACCCTCATGGGGCTAGCTGGTATGGACTTTCTGTCATTGCGAGCCCAACGGGCGAAGCAATCTCACCGGTTAAACAGAAGAGATTGCTTCGGCTGGCTGGCCTCGCAATGACAGAGGGTCGCCGTGAAAAGCACGGCTGACGAAACAATCTAGGCACTCTCCACCCAAAACTGAAGCATTACAAAATCTAAAGCTTAATCGCATCAACGAGGGCTTTAACGTGCCCAAAGCTGGTCTTTAATGCTTCTTGCTCCTCTGGTTGCAATTTGGCTTCGATTACTTTTTCGACACCGCCTGCCCCAATGACCACGGGCACACCCATGTAATAACCTTTAATGCCATATTCGCCGTTCAAATAGGCCGCACAAGCCAGCACTCGCTTTTGATCTTTCAAATAACTCTCGGCCATGGCAATCGCACTCGCGGCGGGCGAAAAATAGGCGCTGCCGGTTTTTAATAAACCCACAATCTCACCACCGGCCAATTGAGTGCGTTTAATAATGGCATCGATTTTATCTTTAGGCATAAGATCGGTTAGCGGAATTCCATTCACCGTGCAAAAACGAATAATAGGTACCATGTCATCGCCATGGCCACCCATCACCAACGCCGTCACATCTTGCACGCTCACACCTAAAGCATCGGCTACAAAGAAACGAAACCGGGAAGAATCGAGCACACCGGCCATGCCTGCAACTTTATTGGCAGGCAACCCCGATAATTCTTTCATGGCATAAACCATGGCATCGAGTGGGTTAGAAACCACAATCACAAATGCCTTGGATGCATATTCTTTCACCCCTTCAGCCACTTTTTTCATGATACCCAAATTGGTGTTCAACAAATCATCACGGCTCATGCCCGGTTTACGGGCAAGACCTGCGGTGATAATCACCACGTCGGAGCCTTGAATATCTTTATAATCTTGAGTCCCAGTAACTCGACAATCCGAGGCATCAACCGGCCGTGCTTCCATTAAATCGAGCGCTTTCCCTTGAGGAACACCCTCGACGATGTCAAACAACACCACATCGCCTAGCTGTTTCACCACCACTCTTTGGGCTAATTCACCACCGATATTTCCTGCGCCAATTAAGGCTATTTTTTTTCGCATATTTTTCTCCAAATGATGTCATTCTGAACTAGTGCCAGCCAGAGGCTGGTCCGCCTCCGGCGGAAAGAATCTTCCAATTAACAATCCGAAAACGAAGATCCGGAGTTTACCCTGAGCATTAGCGAAGGGGCACACCTCAGGATGACATTTAAATGTTTTTAAAGATTCTCAATAATCGCGCTAGCAAATTCCGAACATTTGACTTCTTTTGCATCTTGCATCAAACGAGCAAAATCATAGGTGACGGTTTTATCTTGGATGGTCTTGCCCAAGGCTTGATAAATGGCCTCGCTCACTTTTTCCCAACCCAAATATTCAAACATCATAGCCCCTGATAAAATCACCGAGCCTGGGTTGACTTTGTCTTGATTGGTATATTTAGGGGCTGTGCCATGAGTGGCCTCAAACACGGCCCTGCCGGTGAGGTAATTAATATTGCCACCCGGTGCAATACCGATGCCACCTACCTGAGCCGCTAGGGCATCAGAAATATAATCGCCATTAAGATTAAGCGTTGCAATAACATCATATTCTTTTGGCCGCGTGAGAATTTGTTGTAAAAAATTATCGGCAATCACATCTTGAATGAGGATTTTGCCTTGAGGCACCACCCCTTTACAATCTTCCCACGCCACGGTTTGATCGCCAAACTCTTGTTTGGCAACTTCATAGCCCCAATTGCGGAATGCCCCCTCGGTAAATTTCATAATATTACCTTTGTGAACAAAGCTCACACTCTTGCGATGATGACTGATGGCATATTGAATCGCTGACCTGACTAACCGCTTGGTACCATCCTCGGACACAGGTTTAATGCCAATACCTGAGCTTTCGGGAAAACGAATTTTTTTAACTCCCAATTCTTTTTGTAAAAAATCGATGAGTTTCTTAGCTTCGGGGGAACCCCTTTCCCACTCAATCCCGGCATAAATGTCTTCGCTGTTTTCCCTAAAAATCACCATGTCGATGGCATCAGGATGTTTAACCGGCGAGGGCACTCCCTTAAAATACCGCACGGGCCGCAAACAAACATAAAGGTCAAGCTCTTGCCGCAGGGCCACATTAATACTGCGCATGCCTTTGCCCACGGGCGTGGTAAGGGGGCCTTTGATTGCAACATTATATTCTTTAATAGCCACTAAGGTATCTTCAGGTAGGTAGTTGGGCGGGCAAGCGTCGCCATAAAATTGCTTGGCCTTTTCACCCGCATAAATTTCAAACCAAACGATTTGCTTTTTCCCCCCAAAAACCCTGGCAACGGCCGCATCAAAGACCCGCTTAGAAGCCCGCCAAATATCGGGACCGGTGCCATCGCCCTCAATAAAGGGAATGATAGGATCATCCGGTACTTGGAGCTTGCCAGAGGCCCCCATGGTAATCTTAGTTCCGGTTTGGGGTGGGGTTAATTTTTGATAGGCGGCCATAATATTCCCTAGAAATGAATGTTTTCAAGGGACCTACTATGAAAGTCCAACGCAGGATGTCAATAAATATCCGGATGATTGTCGTCAGCGAGGCTAATTTGCTGGAATATCGGGCTGCCCCTCTTCATCGGGTTCATCGGGCGGACCGTCCGGCGGTGTGCCTGGATTACCGGACGCAGCTGGTGACCCCTGTTCGCTCCCAGGCGGCATGCCAGCCGAGGCCCCCATCGATTCGCCAGGGGTCGCGTCAGCATCATCCGTACCATCACCAGCAGGGCTTAGATTACTTTCGGGGATGCTTTCGGGTTGGGGTTGATCTTGCCCTAGTTCTTTATCATATTCACATTTTAGCTCCGTGGGTGAAACAGCACAAAGAAGTGAATTCCCACTTAGTAGCCATGTGGCACCTGGTAATGTAAATCGTATTTTCTTAGCGGGTTCTAATCCCCATGTCTTTGCAATATCAATAGTCCCTATATTTCCAAAACCATCAAGAAAATAGGCCTCATTATAAGAGCCCTGCTGATCACAATCATTATAACATTCTACTTGTAAAAATTTTGTTGAACTATCAACAAAGGGGCTAAGATCAGCCTGCTTTAAGAATTGACCATCCTCTTCTCGAGTCCAGAAATATATTTTATTTCCAGAAAGAACACTGACATGAGTTCGAAGAGGCACTTTTACAGTAGCAAAATAAGACAAGGGCCCATAAGACACATTTACAAATTCAATCGGTCCCTCCAACTTCACTTCCTCGTTCTCAGCAAAGGGGATAAGAACATTATACCATACGGGATCATACATATTACTATCAGGGCCTACACCTAAAAAGAAAGTGGCTGTACCAAAACATTTTAGAGAATGATCCTTCAATATCACACACAATACATGATCAGGTTTTGGGTTGATTGCTTTTGTTAATTCGTTGGTTACATGGACATTGGCGAAAGAAGCTGCAATGACTCCTTTTAAAGTGGGGCTATTTACAGCCTGTGCAAAACCTTGCATCATTCCCACACCGGATGGATTTTTCCCAACATGGACTCCAAAAGCATCGGCACCATTATAATCGTCCCACCCGCCCCACACAACTAGCTCACCATTGGCCATGAGAGCTAAGCTAGCCGTGCTCCCCAGAGAAACATCAACGGCTCCCATAGGTAAATCTAAATCAATAATCTTCGCCGGCAAACTACGCGTGGTGGGTGTAACAGTATACTCTATACCAAAAGCGTTTTTTTCGGTATATGGTAGATCGTTCGTGAGGCCTGTTTTACCAAGTTGCCCATTCTTATTCTCTCCCCAACAGTAGACATAACCATCCCAACTTGTACCACATACGTGACCTTTGCCATATTTTCCGGTGTTACCATCCAAGGATACCATAGGTGGCAATGCCTCAACTTTTTTGAAAGATTTTTTGTCTATACTTGTGATAATCGCCGGATATTGCGGAACACTATATTTCGTAACAGTAGAGCCACATTTAACTTCACCATTAGTTTCTAATAGACAAACCCCGTTTGAACCAAAACTCACTATTTTACGACTAACCGGTTTACAACTATTGGAGATTGGATCAAAACGTTGTGGATTGCCATTAGGAAGGAAGGTGCAAGGAGCAAATTGATGCGTAATCTTTCCTGTTTTAGCATCACAACTATCTTCAGTCGCTGAAATTCCATCATCCACGGGTACCAACACGTGGCTAATCCCCTTGACTTTATGACAGCTATCCACGGTACAGGCATTCCCATCGTCAACTAAAACCGGATGATAAAATTTGCCTGTCTTAGGGTCACATTTGTCGATGGTGCAAGGGTTATGATCATCGGGCACCAATATTGCGAGGGATTTTGTCTTGCCATTGATACACTTTTCAATCGTGCAGGCATTTTTATCATCTATCAAAGGTCTGCCCCCACAGAGCGTCCGTTGCGCCCAAACAAGCCCTTCCCCTATTGAAAATGTGACGAATGTGACGACAAAAATAACACCTATGATGAGTAAAGAAGATGTCTTCCCGCTTTTCATGTGTCCCCCTTATGCAAATGAAATGACCCAAAGGTCCGTTGACTCTTGAGATAAGCAAATCCTATGCCAGGGGTGAGATAATCGTTGGGTGATTCCAATAACTCTTTGTTTTTAAATACAATATTGGCTAATACTGCTACGGGAAGGTATGAATAACCAATTAAATAAAGACCACGCTCCGTCAAAAAATTGGCCCTAAAGGGGTTGATTTGCACCCTTCAAAAATTGATCGCTCTAAACGCTTGTTCTTGCCAAAGGCCCTTATTTGCTTGCTGGGCTTGCTGCTCGGTCTTTAAAAATTGATCTTGTTTCTTAAAAGAATACTTTTTCAAAGTTGTTGCAAAGCCATCGGCAATGATTTGTTGGTTCACCAAAACTTCTTGGCTACCCACTTTGAGATAAAGATAGGCCAAAGTTCTACCAAAGGCATCGCAAAGTTCGTGGTCAAATTCTAAACGCACGGGCTTGCCTTGTATGAACTGAACCAAAAAACCCTTAGACCGCTCACCCAACCCCATCAGAGTACCTTTAGCAATTTTTAATTTTCTACTTTGTCGATCGAGTTTTTCACCATCAAAAAGCTCAGGCGCATCAACCCCAATCAGCCGCACCCTTTGCCCACCTTCTAAAACGACGGTATCACCATCCACCACTCGAGTGACAACTGCCTCCAAACTCACCGGATGAATTTGTTCTTGCGAAATAGAATGAGGAGTAGAACGAAGATCGTTGCTAAAATAGCCCGACAAAAAAGCAACTACGATCAACGAGAAATGTAAATATTTTTTATAGGATCTTTTCATTAATTTGTCTCTACCATATATGGATCCCGGATCAGGGTCCGGGATGACGGTATTACGTCATCCCGGGTAAGCCTGCCCCGGCCCACGAGCCGGGGACCCGGGATCCATAATATCGAGCACTATCTCCGTTTTTCGACAAATGCCGCCACCCCTTCTGCAAAGGCCTTCTCACCTGCACTAGCGCTGATCTGACTTTTTTCTAATTTTAATTGTGCTGCTAAAGAGGCATCTAAGCTACGCGCTAATAGTGTCTTCATCCGGGCTAAAGTTGTTTTGGGTTTGCCTAGCAGTTGTTCTGCAAAATGTTTTAATTCTTCTTCAAACTTTTCTTTAAACCAAACGCGATTAATGAAACCAAGTTTCAAAGCCTCGTAAGCGCTAAACTTGGTTCCTAAAAATAATATTTCAGAAGCTAATTTTCTCCCCAACAAACGGGGCAAATAAAAACTTGTGGAGGCATTGGCAGCTAAACCCACTTTAATAAAAGAAGGCGAAAAAGTGGCCTTTACCGTGGCAACCGCCAAATCAGCAGCTAGCACCAATCCAAAGCCAGCTGCATAAGCGGGGCCAGTGACGGCAGCAATCACCGGTTGGGGCATTTGCCGCATCGTTAAAATACTTTGGTTTAAATATTCACTCACCGTTGCAAAATCTTGGCGGGCCTTTTTTAAATGGCGATGAAAGTGTTTAAGATCGCCGCCGGCTGAAAAGCTTGCCCCAGCCCCTCTCAGAATCACAACTTGAATATCTTTTTGCTTGGCCACTCGCTTCAACGAAGCCGCCAACTCTTTTACTAAATCTAAACTCAAAGCGTTCAATAATTCAGGGCGATTGAGCGTAAGGGTTAAAATAGAATTTTCTTGGGATAGGGTGACAAATTGATTCTTTGCCATTTGATCGATCCTTTAGTACAATTTTAGAATAATAAAAAGGACAATAAAAAGGAGCTCTTTTTTGATGAAAATTTTTACGACCACAAAGCCCCTTCAACAAATGAAGGGAGACATTTTAGTTCTTCCCTACCTTGATGGCAAATTGTTATCCCATCCCTTAATCAAACAAGTCGAAGCAAAATTAAGCGGCACCATTACCGCGCTTTGTAAAAAAACCAAATTTGAAGGTAGCTTTGGCAGCCGCAAATTGATTACCTCCCACGGCCGCTTGCCTTTCGATTATGTTTTAATTTTAGGCATGGGTGATACCAAAAGTTTAACTTTAGAAAGTTTTCGCAAGGCAGCCAGCCGCACTTTAAAAGTTGCACGCAAATTACATGTTCACACGATAGCTTCGGCTTTAAGCCTCATCCCGACTTCTTTTCCTGACACTGAAGTGGCCTCGGCTTTAACCGAAGGAACCTTGTTAGGAAGTTATCAATTTAAAACCTATAAAACCAAAAAAAATCCCTTGCCCAATCCTGAAGCTATGCATTTTATTTTAAGTGGCAAAACCTCCGTGCAAAAATTTACCCAAGGGATTCGCATAGGTGAAACTTTGGCCCAAGGCGTTTACTTATCCCGTGATTTAGGAAATATCCCGGCTGCCGACAAACCACCGTTGAAGCTTGCGCAAATTGCCTCCGGCCTAAAAGGTGTTCGGGTGCGTGTGTTTCGCCAAGCTCAACTTAAAAAAATGAAAATGAATGGCATTTTGGTCGTTGGCAAAGGTTCGGTGCAACCACCGGTATTTGTAGAAATGATTTATCGCCCCCAAGGCCGCTCTAAAAAAGTGGTGGCCTTGGTGGGCAAGGGAATTACCTTTGATAGCGGTGGGCTTTCGCTCAAACCACCCAAAGGCATGGAAGGCATGAAAGACGACATGTCGGGGGCAGGCAATGTTATTGCCATCATGCAAGTACTCGCCCAATTAAAACCGAACATCGAAGTGCGGGGTTATTTTGCGGCCGCTGAAAACATGCCCAGTGGTACTGCTCAACGCCCAGGCGATGTGTATCGCGCCCACAATGGAACCACGGTTGAAGTGCTGAATACCGATGCCGAAGGGCGATTGGTATTGGGTGATGCTTTAAGTTATGCCAGTGATCGCAAACCCGATTACTTAATCGACATGGCGACCCTCACGGGCGCTTGTGTTGTAGCGTTAGGCGAAGAATATGCCGGCATTCTTGGCAACGATACTGAGCTGATTAAAAAAATTATCCAAGCCGGAAATTATTGTGGAGAAAAAATCTGGGAACTACCGCTCGCAACCGAATACGAAGATGAATTAAAAAGTACGGTGGCTGATATTAAAAATATTGGTGGAACCTATGCCGGCACAATTAATGGAGCCCTCTTTTTGAAACATTTTGTTGGCAAATCCAAATGGGCCCACTTAGATATCGCAGGCCCTTCTTTTACTTCTAAAGAGCTGGCTTATTGCAGTAAAGGTGCTACGGGGTTTTTAGTTCGCACGATGGTGCGTTTTATCTTAAATTTGTAGCTTATTTGTCATTGCGAGGCCATAGGCCGAAGCAATCTCTCCATTCAAGATTGCTTCGCTATCGCTCGCAATGACATAGAATACGTGACCCCTATTGACCTGCACATGCACAGCACCTACTCCGATGGCACGCTCCCACCCGAAGCCATCGTCAAAATAGCCAAAAAAAATGGGGTTAAGGTTATGAGTCTTACCGATCATGACACCGTGGCTGGAATCGCCGAAACCTTCGCGGCTGCGCAACACGCTGGCATTCAAGTCATCCCGGGCATTGAATTGAGCGTACACGTCGATGATGAAGAAGTGCACGTTTTAGGTTATAGCTTTGATTGGCAAAATATTGAGTTTCAAAAATTTTTAATCGAATTAAAAAACGACCGCCGCCGTCGCATGCAACAAATGTTATTAAATCTCCAAGCCATCGGCATCTCCCTTACTGAAGAAGACATTCAACAACAAATGACCGACGACACCTCGCCCGGCCGGCCCCATGTAGCCCGAGCCCTGGTGGCCAAGGGAGTGATCAAGAATGTGCAGACTGCCTTTGACCAACTTTTAAAAAAAGGCAAACCGGGCTATGCCAAAAGACAATCGGTTTCTGCTGAAAAAATAATCCAATGGATTCATGCCTTAGGCGGCACCACCTCGGTAGCCCATCCCGGGCTTATCAAACAAAGTAGCACCTTGCAAAAAATCATCACCCTTGGCGTAGATGCTCTCGAAGTTTACCATCCCGACCACCCAAGTAAGACCCGTCGCCAACTAGCGCGAATGGCCAACCAACATGGCATCGGCGTGACCTTAGGGTGTGATTATCATGGAACGGGATTTCATAATAGTGTAGAGCCTGGCAAGATGAATGCCCCCGAAGCCGTTTGTCTTGAACTTTTAAAAAAATTCGCCTCATGAAAACCGTGCGCGAAAAGCAATACTTCGCCTTACTCATCGTAGCAATCTATAATTGTTTGTTGTTGCCACAACTTGCTGTTGTTCAAAAAATCGACCAAATCTTTTATGAATTTTTAACATCGGTTCGCACCGTTGGTGGAATTTCATGGATGAGTTTCATAAGTGAGCTTGGAGGGACTGCCACCTATTTAGTTTTTTTAGCTCTAGTGATTTTATTTTGCCTTATGAAACGCAACTGGAGGGCTTTAATATGGAGTTTAGTTTTTTTTAATCTTATGAAATTTGGGAATTATTGGATCAAATTATTAGTAGCGCGCCCGCGCCCACCTGATGGCATGCTTGAACTGCAGACGTACAGCATGCCCAGTGGCCATGCCGCCAATGCCATCTTAATTTATGGCACTCTGTGGATTTTTCTCTACCTAAAAACCAAAAACGTTGGGATACGCTGCGTCGGTTTTATATTTGGAATCACGATTATTTTCGCCATTAGTTTATCCCGCATGTATTTAGGTGTTCATTATTTAAGCGATGTATTAATGGGCATGTTGTGGACTACCTTAATGTTGGCTTTAGCGTTTAACTTTTTTGCAAAACGGTTGTCCAACCCTCAAGTAAGGAGGACGGGGTATGCCCAAGGGACTTAAAATCGCTGTTATTGTTTTTCACATTAATGCAGCATGTTATGCATTATTTTCCGTATTTTTTGGATTTACATTGATCTACGTAGTAACCCAGGAAAAAAATCAAACCGACCTCATTGCTGGCACGATTGTATGCGTTGGATTCGTCGTGCTGTCTCTGATCTGGGCTGCATTTAATGAACTCACTATTTGGGGTTTAAAAAAATATAAGTTTTGGGCTTGGGTTTGTGGCATTATCATTTCAGGTTTAAATGTCTTTAGCATTTGTATGCCCCTGGGGATTTTAAGCCTGGTGGGACTCTTAGTAAAAGACACTCAACCGCTCTTCCAAAAATCAAAGCAACTCCCCGTTTGACCATTGAACAAGAATCGTTTAGCTCTTAATTGCTTATGAGCAAACGGAAATTTTTTATTGAATTCTTAAAGAATTGGCGGGGCACCGGTTCGATTATTCCTAGTTCTCGCTTTTTGACCCGCAAAATGCTGGAGGCCGTTGATTTTGATTCAACCCAACTGATTATCGAATTTGGCCCTGGCACCGGGCCCTTCACCAAGGCTCTTTTAAAAAGGCTAGGGCCGCAAGCCAAACTATGGGTCGTTGAAATGAACCCCAAATTTTGCAAGGCCCTCGAAAAAATCCAAGATCAACGTTTACGCATTATTCATGATTCCGCTGATCAAATTAAAAAATACCTCAATGGTAAAAAGGCTGACTATATTTTATCAGGCTTGCCGCTGGCGGTTTTTAAGAAAGAACTCAACGAACAAATTTTACACGCTGTATTGGCCTGCTTAAAAGAATCGGGCAAATTTATTCAATTTCAATACTCCAGAACTTCCCATCGTTTATTAAAATCCTTCTTTCCCCAAGTAAAAATAAAATTCACCCCCCTCAACACCCCTCCGGCCTTTGTGTATGTTTGCAGTCAAGGCGCCGATTAAATGCCTAAAAATTTTGCATTGTGGTGCAAGTAGCATTTTGCTAGACCCCTGTTTCTCTATTTTCAATTTTCTAATGCCATTTTCTAAAATTTTCGCATTGGAAAATAGCATGAGAAAATAGAGGAAAAATTTTCTGGCGAAAATTTTTGGAGAGGTGGCCGAGTGGCTTAAGGCAACGGTTTGCTAAACCGTCGTAGGGGCTTAAATCCCTACCGAGGGTTCAAATCCCTCCCTCTCCGCAGTTATTTATTGGTTTTATCAAATGATGAAAATATTCGTCTTTTTTTTAATTCCAAGTTTCTTTCTTTTGCCTATCCAACAAGTGGAAGCAACCACCAGTTGTGCTGGAGCCCAAACCATCCTTGGGTTCACCCCTGATTGGAAACAAATGTATTGGGACGAAGAAAAGTCTGGAGAATGTTCCCCTGGAAATGCTGTCCAAGTTTTTAATTTTGAAGAACGTCAGTGGAGCTTGATTCAAGCTTTCGATTGGGTTGATGCTCCAGGCAAGAAGAAAGAATATCAAACTCTACTTCATAACCTTCGAAACAAAACTCAACTTCCCAAAAACACTACTGCAAAAGGGTTTGCCAAGCAGTGCGATTTTTCAAAGGCCGTGGCATTGCCGAAAGATCCTTATCTTACCGGTGTTAAGACCGTCCATAGGGTGTATTTTAACCCAAAATTTCAGCAATGGGTCATTGTCAGCAATGAATGTAACCTCGGCGACTCCGTTGCTTCAGGTGGCCATTGTCGATACAATGCGATTTATATCTTGCCCAAACAGGGCTGCCCAAATTTATAAACATTCATTATTATTTGAAATAAAAATTCCTATTGTAAGTCCCCATTAGCATTTGTTAGAGGCAACACTTTGGTTCTTTGACCATAAGCGCCTGTAGCTCAGTGGATTAGAGCACTTGCCTACGAAGCAAGGGGTCGCAAGTTCGAATCTTGCCAGGCGCACATCCGCCTTAGGCGGACCCGAAGAACGAAAAACGTCAACGAATTACGGGGGCTTAGTGTTTAAAAGTGGGTTCGAAAATAACCCATGACGAAGGAATCAAAACAGGTCACAGGATCTACAAATCGGACATCATTGGGAGTTAGATTATTCGATAACTAGTTGAATTTCTTCTGTATGGGGAAATGGCATGCTGATTGCTCTATTAGAGTAATATGGAAACCAATCCATCCCCTAAGGCTAGTTCATTACGCGTCAATGTAATCCAGTACACCTAGTTCAAAAATCTTCCAGCCAGGAACGTAAAAATTTGGCACCAGCCAAATTTTAAAAACTACCTCATGAAGGATTCAAGAAAATGATAAATATATAAGTATTAATATTGATTTAATAATAAATAAAGTGTATATGTCTTATATGACAAATAAAATACGCAATGACTGGTTAACAGTTCAAGAGGTTGCCAAGTATCTTCGATTAAGTCCTGAAATGATTTACAAAGTCATCCAACAAGAAAACCTTCCTGCTATTCGTATTGGCAGTAGTGTACGAATACCACGTGAAGAATTTAATACTTGGATTCAAAACCAAAAGATCTCTGCTAAAAAAATGAATTTGCCCCAATCCTATTTGGCATTGGTGCAATCTTTTCAGAAAAAATTAAAATTTCATTATAAAGATCAATTCGTCGCACTGTATATTTATGGTTCTTGGGCAAGAGGAGAGGCCCACAAAGAATCCGACCTTGACACCTTTGTGGTTCTAAAAAAACTCAAAGATAAATGGAAAGAAAAACGTGTAATTGAAAAAATAGCTTATGCTGTTTCCTTCGGGGCTAATATTCCTGTGGTAATTTCTGTAGGCTTAGCAAGCGAATCAGACTTTCTTCATCGCAAGGATCCTTTATTTATTCGCATTCGAGAAGAAGGCAAACAAGCCGCATGAAGCCAGAAGTTAATCTATTAATCGATAAAGCAAATCGTTCTTTAATAGCAGCTGAAATGCATTTTGAAAAAGGTGATTATGACTTTTGTGCCTCACGTAGTTATTATGCCATGTTTTATGCAGCAGAAGGAATCCTCTTAGAAAAAGGTAAAACTTATTCGAAACATTCGGGTGTTTTGAGTGGTTTTTATCACCATTTCATTGCTACAAAAATCTTCCCCCAGCGGCTTCATGAAGCCTTTCATCACGCCTTTGATGACCGACAAGACGCAGACTATGCTTTTTTAGATCCATTTCCAAAAGAAGAAGCACAAAATCTTTTAAAAGAAGCCAAAAAATTTGTTGAGGCGATTTGCAATTACTTAAAAACTCAAAATTAAATTTTGAAATAAAAATTCCTATTGTAAGTCCCCATTAGCATTTGTTAGGGGCAATTCTCTGGTCAGTTTCAAACCAAAGCGTCCTTTGTCACAAGCAACAAAACTTGCATCACTCTTTTAATGACTTAAAGATTTCTGTACAACGGGAAGTCGTCCATTTTCCAAGAGTATCCTGCTTGGTCTTTATGTTGAGAATTTGTCCATCTGCAGTCGTATGAATTTGTAATTCACAGAACACATTAATATTACCACCCCCTGTAGTCATTGATGACTCAAAACGTGTTTCTTTTCCATTAAACGTTCCATGTCGATTTGATCCAGAATATGTGCCTGAAACGTTACCACCGCCAGTAGTAATTGTTGTTTGAGGGAATTTGTAAGAAATGACTAAGGAAAAAATTGATTTTGGCCTTAAAAAGACTTACGCTGTCCATCAACTACCCGAAGAGGAATATTGCACGATCTTTAGTCTTATTTCGATACTGCTTTATTGGAGAAAAACGAAAATGCAAAAGAAAAGCTTAAAGCTTTTAAAGAAAATGAAAAAAGAATTCCCAATTGCAATGCGTGTAGTGAAAAAACACGTGGTAAGCTCTAAAACAAAAAAATCTTCTAAACAACTCTCGCACCGCCATATTACCAAGCAAGAAGTAGAAACGCTTAGAGATTGGATCCATCAAGCAATTGATAGTTAAGCCAAAAAATCAACCCCTCAAAGGAATAACGATGAAAAAAGTAATTTTTACTTTGGTGTGTCTGCTGATCTCGGTGAAGGCCTTTGCCCAAGCTGATTGGCTAAAGGGCACGGCGTGGGAGTATCAAACTAGTTGCGATAAACAAGTCACTTGCGTGATAAAAGATTTCGTTTTTCATCCCAATGGCAAGTTTGAGGTCTTTGGTATGCCTTTGCCTTCATCGCGTCATGAAGGGCAATATAAAATTGTTCAAGCCAGCCCCGATGGCAACGAATTAAAATTGGAGTTAAGCCAACACAAAGGTGATTTGGGAAATTGGAAAAGTCAAATTGCCATTAAACGCAATAAAGATGGTACCCTCACGATCGACGGCGAAGGGCCTTATCAGCGGCTAAAATATATTCCAAAACCTAAACATCAAGAACCCAATGAACATTAATAATGAGAGATTGCTTCGCTAACGCTCGCAATGACAGCATTAGTGGTGTAGTTCTCGCTCCTTCATTAAACTTTTAACTCGATCCACTAAAATATTAATGTCGCAGGGTTTAGAAAAGAAAACCTTGGCACCCCATTTCACTGCCTCACCTTTTACTTCGGTATCTTCAATCCCTGAAAGGGCAATCACCGAAGGTTTGTCGGTTTCTTCTTTTTGATTAATTTGCCGCAGCACTTTAATGCCAGAATCGCCGGGCATAATGAGGTCTAAGATCATAACCCCGGGCTGCTTAGAAGAAATCATGGCTAAGGCTTGTTTGGCATCGTAGGCCTTGATGGCTTCAAAACCCTCAAACTCTAACCGATCGCTGATGAGATCAACAATCCCTTCATCATCATCTACAATCAATACACTTTCTTTTTTCATAAACATCCCCTTGGTAAAATTTTAGTTAAAGGGTATTACCACCGGCAACTCCCTTGACTTTGACAATAAAAAATAAAACCGCGCCCCAACGCCTGGTTCACTTTCCACCCAAATTTTACTTTCATGCATGTTTAAAATTTCTCTACAAATCGCCAAACCAAGCCCCGTGCCTTTATAACCAGCCCCACCGGCAGGGCGATCCAATTGAATAAACTTTTCAAATAATTTTGCTTTGTTCTCCGGGGCTACTCCAACGCCATCGTCTAACACCCCAATTTGAATCATTTCGCCTAAATCTTTTGCCTCTACCACCACCTCGGATTTAGCAAAACGTAAGGCGTTGTGAACCAAGTGATCTAAAACTCGGGTGATCCAATTAAAATCGGCTTCTACATCCGAAATACTTGCAGGAATTTTTATTTTTAATTTGATATTCTGCTTTTGGGCATCTTCGTAAAATTCTTGGATGGCTTCGTGCAACAAATAAGCAACATCAACCCGTTGTAGCTTGGGTCGAATCCGATCCGACTCAAGCCTAGAAAGATCTAACAAGTCATTAATAATGCGGGTTAAGCGATCACAACTTCGGCTCGCGATATCTAACACCTTGAGTTGTTGCGGGGTCAGGCTGCCTACGACTCCATCTAAAAGGTTACTCACCGCCGCCCGAATTAAGGTGAGTGGAGTACGAATTTCGTGGGACACAGCACTGATAAAACCATCTTTCAGCTCTTCCATTTTCTTTTGGTCCATGATGTCGTTGCCAATTAAGACATAACTCTTAATTTTGCCTTCGGTGTCGAGCACAGGTGCTACGGTCACTTGCAGCCAATAGTTTTTACCATCGCGCTTTTTGGCGTTGAATTCCCCTGCCCAAATTTTGCCACTGCGTAAAGTCGCCCACATTTTAGTCAGTGACCCTGAAGAAGAATAATTAAAAACCAAACAAGATAAATCTTGGTGAATGAGTTCGGATTCTGAAAAACCTAACAATTCAACTATGCGGTGATTGACTTCTAAAATTTTACCATTCGCATCCAGTTGCAACAAACAAGCAAACCGATCCAAGGCCCGCTGCCTGGCCTGCAACGATTCGAGCTCTAAATTGATGGATTTAAGTTTTTTAACCGCCACGTTGAAATTGCCCCCACCTACCCTAAAGCTTTGAGTTCACTTGCCTTCTCAAAATTATAACAAAAGCCCACCCTAGAAGAAAATGGAATTTCTGGCGACACCTTGGTTAGTTGACAAAAGTCTAAATATTTCCTATAGTTATTAATCTTATGGCCAAAATTAAAACACGCACTGCTAAAAGAGTACGCAATACGAAAGAGACCCAAATCACCCTCGAGCTAAAAATCGACGGTACTGGGCGATATTCCATTAATACGCCCTTGCCTTTTTTTAACCACATGTTGGAGACCTTTGCTCGCCATGGGCTGTTTGATCTTACCCTAAAAGCCCGAGGCGATGTGCAAGTAGACCCTCATCATTTGGTTGAAGATGTGGGCATTACCTTAGGCGAAGCCTTCGAAGCCGCCTTGGGGAAAAAACTTGGCATTCGCCGTTATGGGTTTTGTATCTTACCCATGGATGAAGTGCTCACCACCGTTGCATTAGATTTTTGCGGAAGACCTTGTATGGTTTACAAAAACCCTGTGAAAAAAGGCCGGATTGGTAATGGGTTGTTCGATGTAGAATTAACCTCGGAATTTTTTCAAGGCTTCACCAATGCCGCCAAAATCAATTTGCACATCAATGTGAATTACGGTCGCAACAAGCACCACATTGTAGAATCAATTTTCAAAGCCTTTGCTAAGGCTTGCGATTATGCAACCAGCATTGATCCGCGGGCACCAACGAGTCTACCCTCAGTAAAGGGGAAATTATAAAACGGAAGATTCCTCGCTCTCGCTCGGAATGACAGACTCTATATGATTATTGTCGTTGATTACGATATGGGAAATTTGAATAGCGTTTCTAAGGCGCTTACTAAAGTGGGCGCCAAGGTTGAGGTTTGCCGAAGCCCTGAAAAAATTCGCCAAGCCGACAAACTCGTGGTGCCAGGGGTGGGGGCCTTTGGCGACTGCATGAAAAATTTGCAAAATTATGGCCTGCTTGAACCCATTCGTGAATTTATTCGTTCGGGCAAACCCTATTTGGGTATTTGCTTAGGCATGCAAATTCTCATGAGTTACAGTTTAGAATTTGGCAAATATGAAGGTTTAGGAATTTTTGAAGGCGAAGCGATCCCTTTTGATAAAAGCCCACAATTAAAAGTTCCCCACATGGGTTGGAACCAACTTAAAATCGCAGAAGATACCCGTTTATTTCAAGGCATTCCCAATGAAGCCTATGTTTATTTCGTGCATAGTTTTTATGTAGAACCCAAAAATCCAAATATTTTAGCAGCCACCACCGATTATGGGGTTAATTTTGCAGCGGCCTTAGAATGGGAAAATATTTTCGCTACCCAATTTCACCCCGAAAAATCCCAAAGTATTGGGTTGAAAATTTTACAAAATTTTTGTGAATTGACCTAACTTTATGATTTTATTTCCCGCCATTGATATTCGCCAAGGGCGAGTGGTGCGTTTACGTCAAGGCGATTATGCCCAAGAAAAACAATATGGGTTTGACCCTATGGCCATGGCCCAAAAATGGGTGGCGGCGGGGGCGACTTGGTTGCATGTGGTGGATCTCGATGCCGCGCTGACCGGTACCCCAACCAATCTTGCTTTGATCGAAAAGATTGCCAAGCAAAACAAAGTCAATGTGCAAGTGGGGGGTGGCGTTCGTGATTTAAAAACAGTAGAAACTTATATTAATTTAGGAATTAAATCGGTAGTCTTAGGCACCGCAGCCGTTAAAAACCCTGCGTTCTTAAAAGAAGCTGTCGAAAATTTTCCTGATCACATTAGTTTGGGCCTTGATACCAAAAAAGGTTACCTCGCTACGGATGGTTGGACAAAAACTTCATCGATCAAAATCGAAGCATTTTTGAAAAATATCCCAGAAGTTGGGTTAGCCTGGCTGATCCATACCGAAATTGAGCGGGATGGCATGTTAAGTGGTTTACAAACCGAAGGGATTAAACATTTTCTCGAGATTGCGCCTACCGCGGTGGTGGTTTCGGGCGGGGTTAGTTCACTCGATGACATTAAGATCTTAGCTGAACTAGTAGAAGAGTATTCTAACTTAGATGGAGTGATTGTAGGCAAGGCGCTGTATGAAGGGAAGATCGATTTAAAGGAAGCACTCCACTATGCTCGCTAAACGTATTATTCCCTGTCTTGATGTTAAAGAAGGTCGTGTGGTCAAGGGCACTAAGTTTGTCAACTTGCGCGATGCAGGTGACCCGGTTGAAATTGCGAAAGAATACGATCGCCAAGGGGCCGATGAATTAGTTTTTCTCGACATCACGGCTAGCCATGAAAAAAGGGCGATTATTTTAGATGTGGTTGAAAAAACCGCCGCGCAAGTGTTCATGCCCCTCACCGTTGGCGGTGGCATTCAAACTTTAGAAGATATCCGCAAATTATTGCATGCCGGCGCTGATAAAGTATCGATCAATACCACAGCGGTGCTTAATCCCAACTTTGTAGCTGATGCGGCTAATCAATTTGGTTCGTCAACCATTGTGGTGGCCATTGATGCCAAACGCTCAGATGATCATTGGGAAGTTTTTACCCATGGTGGGCGCAAAGCCACTGGGCTAGATGCCCTAGAATGGGCACAAAAAATGGAACGGCTAGGCGCTGGAGAAATTTTGCTGACTAGCATGGACCAAGATGGAACTTTGCAAGGCTATGACATTCCACTCTTGCAAAAAATCACTGGCCTGCTAAGCATCCCGGTGGTGGCCTCGGGTGGCGTTGGCACTTGCGAACACATTTACGAAGGTTTAACCACGGGCAATGCGCAAGCAGCACTAGCTGCATCTATTTTCCATTATGGACAATATTCCATTGCCGACGTAAAAAAATACTTAAAGGAACATGATGTCCCAATTAGAACATAGACGAACGGGCGTGAGCCCCGGGTCTTCCCCCAGCAGTGCTCGTCTGCAAGGCAGGACGGAGTTTATCCTGAGCGAAGCGAAGGACCCATCGGTACTGGGCCCCCAAAACCCTGAGTCACCCGTTCGTCTCAGATAGCTTATGGAAATTTTTTATGAACAAATTCGATAAAATTATTTCGCAAATTAAATTTGATGACAAAGGGTTACTAGGTTGCATTGTGCAAGATTATCAAAACAACGATGTCTTGATGTTTGCCTATATGAACCCTACTTCACTACAAAAAACCCTTGAAACGGGGCACGCCACTTATTGGTCGCGTTCGCGCAATAAATTGTGGATCAAAGGTGAATCCTCGGGTCATCAACAGGTGGTCAAAGCCATGTATTATGATTGTGATGCCGATTGTTTATTGATTAAAGTCGATCAAAAAGTAGCGGCCTGTCACGAAGGCTATCGCAGTTGTTTTTTTCGTAAGATCGAAGATGGCGAAACCAAGATTGTAGGGCAAAAGATTTTTGATGCAGAAAAAGTCTATAAATAGTTGTCATTGCGAGGCAAAGCCGAAGCAATCTTTAATATTATAAAAAAGAAGATTGCTTCGCTTGCGCTCGCAATGACATCTTAATAACATGCAAGATTGTCTATTCTGTAAAATCGCTAAAGGCGAAATTCCTTCGCAGAAAGTTTACGAAGATGACTCGCTCTTCGCCTTCAAAGATATTTCCCCCATGGCCCCGGTTCATATCCTCATCATCCCCAAAAAACATTACCGCTCTCTTAATGAAGTCCCTGCCGATGAAATCCATTTGCTGGGAATTATGGCCGAAGTAGCCCGAAAACTTGCCTGGGAGCAGGGCTTAAAAGAAAAGGGCTATCGCTTAGCCCTCAACACCGAACAAGAAGGTGGGCAAAGTGTTTATCACCTTCACCTTCATCTCTTAGGTGGCCGCCAATTAGGCCCGTCGTTGGTGGGCTAACCACCAAATTTTCCACAACCAAAGCCCCATTCAGGCGATAAACTGTCAACAGGCTGAATAATGAACGATTTGTCTTATCAATATCATTGTATCAATAGCGCCCAATGCTCAGTAACTGACCGAATTGCCGCACTCCAAGACTACGTCGGTGCAGCCTACGGAGAAAATGGCAAAGTCCAATATGATAAAAAATTAACCCAAACCGAACGTCAATATGTTGAAACCCAATTTGGCAAACTCCCCGCAGACAAAAAAAAATTAACCGAGACCGTAATTCAAGATTATCTCACTCAAGCCCAACGAAAATTTTTTGTTAGGCTGGGCCTAGATGATAATCGGGCCCAACAATGCACCCGAGATTTTATTTATCAGGAAATCAAAAAAGCCAAGGCTTATTTTCTAGGTGGAGCCCATGGTTGCGGTCCTAAATTCTCTCAGCTCTATTTACAAAATGGTCTTGAACTCGCCATTGCGTCAAATCCCGATAGTTGGGTTTTTTTCATTGAAGGCTATGGTAAAGATCAAATGGCCCCCGAAGCTGAAGCGGAGCTATTCAAACAAATTGGCAAAGCACTCCATATTCCACTCTACAACCCATTAATCTACAATGCCACAGGGCTTTCGGTTATCAATACTGCAGCAACGACTTATCACCGAAATATTAAAGAATATATTGGCTATCTTGTGCTCGCGGCTTTTATTATGAATGTAAAACAATCAAGAGTTCCTTTAAGGTTTTTTCATGATTTATTAAATCAAACTATTAAGAGATTTTGTGAAATTTATGAGTTAGACGAATCCAAAGCAAGAGAGGCCTTTTTTACTTTTACAGAAAAGTCGCCCGCTGAATCTGAACAAGCCTTTATGATCAGACTTGGCACGACGGATCTAATTCGAAAAATTGAAGCCAAAGAACCCGCCATCACTCGAGAGTTAATTGATACTTCCAATCAACTTAATATAGGCCACGTCGAGCAGGGCTTAAGCGCCAATCCCACCCGACCCAAGGCCTTTTTTCAAGGCGGGAGAATGCATCTTGCCTTAGTAGAATCTGTCTATAAACCAAAGTAAGATTGCTAACTTGGCAATTTTCGGTTGACTTGTGCCTAGGGAAAGGAATAGGTCAACCTTCGCCTTTATAATAAGGAGGTTTTGTTTTGCCTGGTATTAGAATTAGAGAAGGTGATTCTTTCGAGATCGCCGTCCGCAAATTTAAAAAGCAATGTGAAAAAGCTGGGATTCTTTCTGAATTGCGCAAACGAGAGCATTATGAAAAACCCAGTGTAGCCAAAAAGAAAAAGTCGCTGGCTGCCCGTAAACGCGCCTTAAAAAAGAATTTCCCCCGTAAAACTTATTGGTAAAAAACCATGTCTCTACTCACCCGTGTAGAAGAAGCCCTGAAGAACGCCATGAAGGCAAAAGATGCTTTATCGCTTCAAACCTTTCGCATGATGAAGTCGGCCCTCAAAAATAAACAAATCGAACTTATGCGCGAGTTAAACGACGATGAAGGTTTTAAGATCTTAAATACCCTCATTAAACAACGCAAAGAATCTATTGAGCAATTTATACAAGGGGGGCGAAAAGAATTAGCCGATAAAGAAGGTGCCGAAATTAAAATTATTAGTCAGTTCCTCCCCAAAGCTTTAGACCCTACCGAAGTAGAAAACCTGGTTCGCCAGGCCATTGCAGAAGTTCAAGCCAAAAGTTTAAGTGACATGGGCAAAGCCATCAAAACCGCTATGGGTAAGATTGCCGGCCGTGCTGAAGGTAAGCTGGTGAGTGATTTAGTGAAGAAGATTCTTGGCTCGTAAGTTAAGGCTTATTGACAATCCATTTCAATTTAACCTATCTTTTCTGGATCCCGGGTCAAGCCCGGGATGACGGACCACCGTCATTCCGGCCCTCGAGCCGGAATCCATACTATAAATTATGTTTAACGACCAACTTTTAACTCAAATTCAAAATCAGATCCCCATCGAAGAATTTGTGGGTGAAACGGTCGCTTTAAAAAAAGCCGGCAAATATTTAAAAGGCCTCTGCCCTTTTCACCCCGAAAAAACCCCTTCGTTTACCGTAAGCCCCGACAAAGGCATTTTTCATTGTTTTGGTTGTCATGCCGGCGGCGATCTATTTAATTTTCTAATGAAACTAGAAAATTTGTCGTTCCCCGAAGCCGTGGCCCACCTGGCTGAACGTGCGGGGTTACCATTTAATCACCAAGATCTCAAAACCGACCCCAAACAAAAAGAGCAAAAAGACCTGCTCTTGAAACTCTTTAAATACGCAGCTTGGTATTACCATTGTTTGCTAATGAAGGCCGACGAACAGAATCCAGCCAAGGTTTACTTGCAAGAGCGTAAAATTTCACCTGTTACGATCAAAGAATTTGCCTTAGGTTATGCCCCACCCACTCAATCGGGCTTATTTCATTACTTACAAACCAAAGGCTTTTCTCAAGAACAAATCCACTTGGGATCTTTGTTTTTAGAAAGAAGTGGTAGTTACGTTGAATTTTTTCGCGGGCGTTTAATCTTCCCCATTTTTCGTTGGGATCACAAAGTGGTGGGCTTAGGTGGCCGTTTACTGGGTGCCAAAGACTCGGGGCCTAAATATCTCAATAGCCCAGAATCGGACATTTTTCATAAAGGCAGCCTCTTTTACGGACTAGATTTAGCTAAACCCGAAATCAAAATCCGCGGCGTTGCTATGATGGTGGAAGGTTATTTTGATGTGATCAGTTTGCACCAAGCCGGGTTCAAAAATGCTATGGCACCTTTGGGTACGGCCTTTACCAAAAACCATGCGGGGTTGCTTAAAAAACAATGCTCCGACGTGGTGCTAGCCTTTGATGGGGACAATGCCGGAACCCAGGCCAGGCTAAAGGCTTTGCCTATATTGTTAAGTGTTGGAATTTACCCAGCTTTTATTGAATTCCCGCCTGGGGAAGACCCTGATTCTTTTCTCAAGCGATTTGGCAAAATAGCTTTGGAAAAAAAGTTAGAGGAAAGGCGCAACCTTTTGGATGACCTAATCGATAGAAACGCTGCTCAGTGCGGTGAAGATTTTCAAAAAAAGGGAAAGGCAGCGCAATTTTTACAATCGTTGGTGCGATCGATTGCTGACCCTTTTGTAAAAAATCTTTACTTAAGAAAAATTGCCGAGGCACTTGAGGTGCCGCAAGGCTGGTTATTGCAAAATCAAAAATCGACACCTTGGCAAGAAGTAAAAATGCCTCAAAAAAATCATCCGCTTATGAATTTTTCAGTTGAGGAAAGAGCCATTTTAAAGTTATGGCTCGGCTTTCCTGAACTTCACCAAGAAATGATGGAAAAAATCTCGAGTGGAGATTTTATAACTGTTGAAGCGTTAGAGATTTATCAAAGTTTGTTAAATACAGAAGGAAATCGTCTTTCACCTGAACTGGTAACCAAAATCTCAAGTTTGATGTTAGCCGATGATTCTCTCGATCACGAAACCGCAAAAGAATATTTTAAAGAGGCACTACAAAAATTAAAATTAAAATCCTTACAACGGGAACTTAAAAACTTTAAACACTTGAGCCAAAATCATCAAGCTCAAGAAGAATTGGTATTACTTCAAACAAAAATTAAGGAGCTGTCATCGCTACAAAAGGAAACAAAAAGCAAAGTATGGGTAGGAAAAAGCTAGAAAAACCAGAAGCTTCGTCTCCTGATTTAATTCAGCGTATTGATACTTTACTTAAAGCAGCAGAAAAGCAGGGTTATCTAACTTACGAGCAAATCAACGAAGCCTTGCCAGAAAACGTTACTTCACCTGACAAGATCGATGAAGTTTTAGCGAAGTTTGAAAAGCGCAAGATCGACATCGTTGACAATGAAGAAGACTACCTAAAAACTAAAGATCAAAAGAAAGAATCTCCTGAAACCACCGATGCAGCTTCGCCCTTTTATCAAGGCGAAGAAGAAGCCAGCCCCGGGGCCCTGTTTACCGAAGACACCTCTAACCAAGATGCCTACACCAAATCGGCCGACCCGGTGCGCCTGTATTTACGCAAAATGGGATCGGTTTCTTTGTTAAGCCGAGAAGGCGAAATTGAAATTGCCAAAAGAATTGAGACTTTCGAAGATGGGGTTTTAACCACACTCATTACCAACCCTATTGGGATTAATTACTTAGAAGAATTACCCAACCTTATTAAAAAAATTAAGATCCGGCTTTCTGATGTTATTCGCGATTATGATGATTTGTCGAACGAAGAAGAATTTAATGAAGAAGAATTACGCAAAAATGTTTTAGAAAATTTTCAAAACTTACGTAAGGCCACCAAAGATTTCTGTGGGTTGCAAAAAAAGGCCAATCAAGCCAGCCTTTCCAAAAAGGGCCGCGAACGTGCCAGAGAAAAAATGGAAGAATCCAAGATTAAGCTTTTGGATTTAGCCAAAAAAATCAAGTTTAGCCGCAAACTCACCAATAATATCATCAACAAAATTAGGGATATGATCGATCAAATCGATATTCAACATCGCACGATTCTTAATTTATGCACCAAGGTGCATGTTGATGCCGAACAGGGGCGAATTCAACTACGGCGCTCGCGCCGCAGCCCTTATATGCTCAGCAAAATTTGCCGGGCCAACAATTTAGACAAAGAAGAAGTTAATTCTATCAACAAGGCCGTGCTTAATGCTGAACGAACCATTCGAGATTTAGAAAAAGAATTTGGCTATTCAACCGAAGAATTAAAAAATATTTATAATGAGATTAAGCGCAGCCAATATTTTGCCGATAAAGCCAAGGCCGAATTGGTAGAAGCCAATTTGCGTTTGGTCGTTTCGATTGCTAAAAAATATACCAACCGTGGTTTGCAATTTCTTGACCTTATTCAAGAAGGCAACATTGGCCTTATGAAAGCCGTCGATAAGTTTGAATATCGGCGTGGTTACAAATTTTCTACCTATGCAACGTGGTGGATTCGCCAGGCGATCACCCGCGCCATTGCTGATCAGGCTCGCACCATTCGTATCCCGGTGCACATGATTGAAACCATCAACAAGTTGGTACGCACCTCACGTTATTTGGTGCAAGAATTGGGGCGAGAACCCACGCCCGAAGAGATCGCTGAAAAAATGGAAATGCCATTAGAAAAAGTGCGTAAGGTTTTAAAGATCGCCAAAGAACCCATCTCTTTAGAAACTCCTATCGGTGAAGAAGAAGACAGCCACTTAGGAGATTTTATCGAAGATAAAAGCATTATGATCCCCTCGGATGCAGCAGTAAATATTGATTTGTCTGATCAAACCAAACGAGTGCTTTCTACTTTAACGCCTCGTGAAGAAAAAGTATTGCGCATGCGATTTGGGATTGGCGAACGTTCTGACCACACCCTCGAAGAAGTGGGAAAAGATTTTTCAGTTACTCGCGAACGCATCCGCCAAATCGAAGCCAAGGCCCTACGCAAACTGCGCCATCCTTCGCGCGCTAAGAAGCTCAAATCTTTCGTTGATTGGTAGACCGACGTAAAAACTCTAAATCTTGAGCATCTAAAACGCTTTTACGATCTGCATAGGCGATCTCTTTGAGACGAATGAGATCTTCACGACAAGCAACCTGAATAACATGCGATTTGATTTTGATCGGCATAGCACGGGCTGCAACTTCTTTAGCTGAAAAAGGGAAATCAAAGAGCAAATCGACTTTAAGACGTGTTTGGGGATTAAAAAAATAAGCACTCGAAGGAGAATCGAGTTTTAAACGGATAGCAGCAACCTTTTCATGGTCGATGGTTCTTAAAACTTCTCCATTTTCGTTAAGCTTTGAAATTAATTCAAAGCCATTTTTATAAAAAACCTCTACAACCGTTTTGATGGTAGATTCTTGAAGAGAAATTAAAAAATCAAAATCTTTCGTCACGCGCTGTGACCCAAGAATCACCAGGGCCATCCCGCCTACCAAAATAGGGCTAAAGCCTTTTAATTCAAGATCCTCAATAAGAATGCAGATTTTCTCAAGATGATCACTTTGCATAAATACCAGGTAGTGGATACGTAACCCGCGAAACGGGATGTACGCGAGGGGGTTTCTTGAGTGCTATTAAAGTTTCAAGGTAAGCAAGATTGTCTTCAATGCGCTGAGCCGCATGGTGAGACAGGGATTTAATTTGACCACCTCGTGAGGCAATGCTTTTTCTCTCTGTTGCGGAAAGCCTCTTGGCACGTGCCAGCCCACCACGACGCCCTAATACTTTTGCGATTTGACGTATATTCATTATGTCATATTATTGCTTACCGCTAAGCATAAATCAAGAGTGGTTTTGAAAATGATACAATTTTCCATTGACGACGCTATTTTGGCTTCGTAGTAAAATGGAAGATCTTTTGATAGGAACTCATAAAAAGCTCCAGATGCAAGGCAATGATTAGAATGATATGCATGAAACTTCATAAAAAATTCTAATGCAAGGCAGGCTGAGGAGGCCGACCGAGGCGTACTCGCGTAGTAGGTAAACTTCAGCCGGTGGCTGAAGGCAAACTATGAAGCGTATAAGCTCTTGATCAAAGCTAGTTGTACGCCGCAGGGAGTGGGATCCTTCGGTTCCCTCAGGACAGGCTCCGACAACGCAGCAGTAGATTTTTTTAGGAAGTTTCATCTAGGGCCTATAGCTCAGTTGGTAGAGCTCCCGGCTCATAACCGGGCAGTCGGAGGTTCGACCCCTCCTGGGCCCACATACGTTTTTGCTTCTACGATCCTACAGCAAGCTCGGATAATTTCCCTTATACTGACTTGAGTTTGCCACCAGCCACTGGCTGGTGTTTGCCTCAAGATCAGGGTTCGACCCCTCCTGGGCCCACAAAAATTTTTCGCAAAAAATTTTTCCTCTATTTTCTAATGCCATTTTCAAGTGCGAAAAATTTAGAAAATAGCATGAGAAAATGGAAAATAGAGGAAAAGCTACTGCGCGCCGCGATAGGCTTGGTCGTAATTTGCGCTAACATCTCGGATGTTTTTGGTCAGAGGATCGGTGGCAAGTCGCTCAGGGATGGGTTTATCGAGATAAACATGAGCGAAAATAGTAACGGTGCGGCTGGAAAATGGATCGGGATTTTCTGGGTTGTAGGTACCAGCACCATTGCTTTGTGCTGCGGATACAGCTCCCCAAAATAGGTGAATACTTCGCTCAAGACCCACTGGAGTCATGTGGGGGTCGCGAAGGGCTGCATTCAGATTAACCCCAGCTTCAAAGACAGCCATCATTTTATCAAGCTGCTTTTGACTCACTTCTCGTTCACCACGATTGGTGGTGTAAACCCCTATGTTTTCTACTTTTAAAATATAACTTAGCAATTGGGTTACAGGCTCACGGGAAGTTGGGGTTAACGCAGTATGCCCAGGATCGATGGGTAAACGAAAACTTAAATTGCCGGTTTGGTTTACTAAACGTTGAGCCTGCGCCGTTTGAAGAAGCATGGCCCTAACCGCATCTTGCAACTCTGCTTCGCTCTTAATCCCATTTCGTTTCATAGCCTCTTGTAGCTTGGGTGATCTTTTTAACATTTCAACCCATTTCGCTACATGGCTATCGGCAACTTCGACTCTTTCAGGATAATGATAAATGCCATAGTTTCCATTCTGGTGAGGAGTTGTTTCCAAAGGAGGCTTTGCACGGCGAATGGGTTCAGGTGCACGAATGGGTGAAGGCGCTTCTACCCTGGCTGGAGCAATGGGAGCAATAGGCCGTGGAACAGGCGGCGGTGGAACTGCAGTTGGTCGTGGTTGAGTAGGAAAAGTTGTCTTATCGACTACTGGGCGAACAGGTTCAGGTGAAGATGCCACCGGCGGCAACGTATTGGGTTCTTTTGGTGTCGGCGCTGGCCTAGGAGGCTCCACCGAAGGTGAAGAAACAACAACAGGCCGCTTCGCTAGTTCATCTCGCAAAATCATAAGGGCTTCAACAAATCGAGTGGCAGGACGGCCTGCAATTTGAGTGGCTGCCTTGGTCATCATATCAGCCTCGCGAGTGGTCGGAGGTTCACTTATCGACGAACGCCGCCTTGAAGTAAAATCCTTGGCTAAGGCAAGGGCGCCCTCTATTTCAGCAGGATCTGAAGACCCACTTGCCAATAAACCTTCCCTTGCATAAGTGAAGGCTATATCCTTAACAAATGAATCAAAAAGTAAATCCCCTCCAAAGATATCTTCAAAAACACTTGGCTGCGGCCTTTCCATCCATAGTTCAAGGCCCCTTGCCAGCACCTTCAAATGCGAAATATTGCTCTGTTTGAGTAACACAATGACACGTTGTAACTTTTCTTGATGGCTTAATTCCGAGGCATTGATGTTTCGTAAACGTTTTACGATTTCTTGGGCCTGGCCACGATTAATACGATAGGTCTCTTGAATTTTAGCTACCTCAGGGTCTACCTCGGGCACTGCGGTTGGGGGTTTTAGCCTTGTAGCTCCACTT
>JACPFA010000024.1 GCA_016183235.1 Deltaproteobacteria bacterium | reverse complement strand
TGTACTTCTCAAAAACTTCCATTACTTCTTTACTCGAAAACCTTTTATGTAATTGTTCTGCCATAGGGCCTCCTTTTTTTGAGACCCCTTAAAGTGCACTTTTAATCTTTAAACTAGTGCATTTTTAATTTTTAGATGACATCCGACATGATGATGCTTAACAAAGTCTTTAAAATATGGCACACCCGTACGATGTTCACTGGAATTATTGAAGGCCAAGGCAGAGTGTTAGCGATTCAGCGGCGAAAGCACGATGCCTGGTTGGAAGTGAGGCCACCCTCTGCTTTGCGAGGGGTCAAGCTAGGGGATTCGATTGCCATCGATGGGTGTTGCCTTACGGTGGCGAAGAAAAAAGCAAAAAGTTTGGTGTTTGAAGTATCGAAAGAAACTTTGGCTCATACGACCTTGGGTGCTTATCAAGTGGGTACCTTGGTTAATGTTGAGCGTGCTTTAGGCATCAATGCCCGGTTGGGGGGGCATATTGTGCAAGGCCATGTAGATGGGGTAGGGGTTATTCAATCACAAAAGAAAGTGCGAGCAGGAAAGAAGGTTTATTATTTTACTCAAATTCAAAGTCCTAAAAATTTAGTTAAATATTTAGCGCCCAAAGGTAGCATTGCGGTAGATGGGATTAGCCTTACCGTTAATAAAATTATTAAAAATAATTTTGAACTTTGTATCATCCCCCACACTCAAAAAACGACACAACTTGTGTTTAAAAAAATAGGGGATCAAGTTAATTTAGAAGTAGACATTTTAGCGAAATATTTAGAGAGCCTGTTAAGATAATGAATTTTAGCATGTTTTGGGGTATAGGGCCGATAAAGGCTAATTATGTCAGAAATTATTGAAATAAATTGCAGTGTTGAAAAGGTTCGCCAGGCTATTGAAGATTATCGTCAAGGTAAGATGGTCATTATGGTGGACGATGAAGATCGTGAAAACGAAGGCGATCTCGCCATGGCGGCAGAAAAGATTACGCCCGAGGCCATTAATTTCATGGCTAAATATGGGCGCGGGCTCATCTGTCTTTCGCTGAGCGAAGAAAAAGCCCACAGTTTACACCTGCCTCTCATGGTGCAAAATAATAGCTCACTTTATCAAACTGGGTTTACCATCTCGATTGATGCCAAAGCAGGCACCACCACCGGCATTTCGGCATCCGATCGAGCTACCACCATTTTAAAGGCCATCGATGATAACTGTAGGCCCGACGATTTAGCCCGCCCTGGGCATATCTTTCCTTTGCAGGCCAAGAAGGGTGGGGTGTTGGTGCGGGCGGGTCAAACCGAGGGCTCACTTGATTTGGCGCGCTTGTCTGGCTTCAAACCCGCTGGGGTTATTTGCGAAATCATGAACGACGATGGCACCATGGCCCGGATGAAAGAGCTCAAAAGTTTTGCAAAAAAACATAAACTCACGATTGTTTCGGTGGCCGATATTATTCGGTTTCGTTTGTTGCATGAATCACTCGTGACTTGTGTGTCGGAGGCAGTCCTTCCTACCGATTTTGGCAATTTTCAAATTAAGGTTTTTTCAAATATGATTGACGATCATCAGCACGTGGCTTTGATCAGAGGAGAAATTCAGTCGGAAGAACCCACCTTAGTGCGAGTTCATTCCGAATGTCTCACGGGCGATGCCTTTGCCTCGTTGCGTTGCGATTGCGGGCCACAACTAAGGGGTTCTTTGAATATGATCCAAAAGGCCAAATCGGGTGTTTTGCTTTATATTCGCCAAGAAGGTCGGGGGATTGGGCTGATGAACAAAATTCGCGCCTATACTTTGCAAGACGAGGGGCTCGATACGGTCGAAGCCAATTTGAAATTGGGTTTCAAACCAGACTTAAGAGATTATGGGATTGGGGCGCAAATTTTACGAAGCCTGGGTATCAAAAAAATGGCCTTACTTACGAACAATCCTAAAAAAATAGTGGGCCTCAATGCCTATGGTTTAGAAGTGGTGGAGCGAGTGCCCATTGAAGTTGTGCCCAACGAAACGAACCATCGCTATTTGAGTACCAAAAAGAAAAAACTCGGCCATTTATTAGATAAGGTATAAAAAATGGGAAAGACACATTCAGCTCACGATCATTTAACGGACACCCTTACCATGGGCCAACTTAAATTGGCGATGATCATGAGTCGTTACAACCTTGAGATCACCAATGGCTTGGTGCGTGGGGCTAAAAAGGCCTTGCAAGATTTAGGGGTGCCTGAAGCGATATTATTTTCGGTGCCAGGGGCCTTAGAAATTCCTTTTTTAGCCCAAAAGATTGCCAAAGACTATGATGGAGTCATCTGTTTGGGGGCCGTTATTAAAGGTGAAACGGCTCATTTCGAATATGTCTGTATGGGGGTCACGCAAGGCATCATGCAAGCAAGTCTTGCCACCGGTATTCCCATGGGAATGGGCATTTTAACCACCTATAATCTTGAACAGGCCCAAAGACGCAGTGGGGAAGATGACTTAAACAAGGGTTATGAAGCCGCGCGCACGGTAGTCGAGATGGCGTTAATCAATCATAAGGTTTAAATTTATGGGAAAAAGACGACGAGCCCGCGAGGCATTATTAAAAATGCTTTACGAAATGGATGTGGCTAAACTTGGTTTGCAAGAAGTCAAAAGTGTGTACTGGTCCCATTTAGACCATATTGATGAATCGACGGTAAGTGGGTTAGAACCTGAGATCATGGAGTTCGCCAATATGAGTTTTGAAGGGGTGGCACACAATTTAAGTGAGATTGACCGGATTGTTGAAACGCATTCTACTCATTGGCGCATTCCGCGGATGAATGTGGTTGATCGCAACATCCTAAGAATGGCGGTTTATGAATTACTTTATTGCCAAGAAATCCCGCCCAATGTTACCATCAACGAAGCCATTGAACTGGGAAAAAAGTTTGGTACCGAAGATTCTGGTGCGTTTATCAATGGGATTTTAGATGATATTGCGAAGGGCTTAAAAAAAGTAGATGGGGATGAGATAGATAAGCAAAGATAGGAACCTTTGAAAAAGCTCCAGATGCAAGGCAGCCCAAAGAGGCCGACTGAGGCGTACTCGCGTAGTAGGCAAACTTCAGCCAGTGGCTGAAGGCAAACTATGAAACGTATAAGCTCTTGATCAGAGCTAGCTGTACGCCGCAGGGAGTGCTGATGCAGGGCAACGCAGCAGATGGATTTTTTCAAAGGTTCTGATGGTGTGTTTATGATTCAACTAAAACTAAGTAGTGATGCGCTCGATGTGATTGATAGTGAATTAGCTGTTACCATGGCCTATGAAGATATTCGGCCGCTCAAAGGCCAAATTGGCTTGGTCGATTGGCGGCTTAATGGCAAGGTGTCGCGGCTTATTTTAAATCGACGTTTTAAGGGTGCCAAGGGAGATGCCCTGTTAATGCCAGCGGGCGGCAGGCTTGGGGCCAGAGAATTGTTGGTTTTAGGGATGGGATTTAAGCGAGAAATTACCGAGGCCGAAATTCCCGAAATGTTAAACATTATCTTAGATCGTATTTTAAAAAAGAAGTGCGCTTCTTTTGCCATGAGCTTAAGCGATATCACCCCGGGCATGTTTGAATGGCGCAATACGGTGCGCCGTTTTGTTTCAATGTTATCCGGGCGCCCTGAATCTTACAAAATTACCCTCACCGAGCCCGATGAATTTATCCAAGACGCGAAACGTCGGCACATGGACTTTTCCTACGACGTGACGGTACAGTATTAATCCATGTCATTGCGAGCGAGCACCGTTTGCGAGCGTGGCAATCTTCCTTTTTATTCTGCCATTCATTTGCAAATCGCCGCACCTAAAAAGTGAGCGAGGTGGCTTTGCAGTTGAGTTAGCTTCGTCGACCCGGCGCTCCAGCGGCGACCCTCATGGGGCTAGCCGGCACGGAAGCCTTCCGCGTTCCCGCTCAGAAGCGGGCCTCGGCGCATCCTCGCCGGCTAGCCCGCATGGGGGCCCCACCGCTTCCGCGATGGGTCGACGAAGCTAACTCAACTGCAAAGCCACCTCGCTCACTTTTTATATTGTTCAATTATCTCCACGTCTTTTTCCAATTGAGAAGCCAATCACTAGCTGCTAGCCAGGGCTTATCATGCCTATTATCTCGGCTAAAAATTTGACCAAGACTTTCAATTCCTTTGTGGCAGTGAACGCTATTAATTTTGAGGTGCGGCGGGGTGAGTATTATGGCCTGCTGGGGCCTAATGGGGCGGGCAAAACGTCAACGATGAAAATGATTTATTGCATGTCGCCGGTAGGTGGAGGCACGTTGGAAGTTCTGAATTATAATGTGATGGTAAACCCCCGCCAAATTAAACAAAATATTGGAGTGGTTTCTCAAGAAGATAATTTAGACCCTGACCTTTCTGTTTTGGCCAACCTGCAAATGTATGCGAGTTATTTTGATATACCCAAGGCTATAGCAACAGAGCGTGCGGACGAGCTTTTAAGTTTTTTGAATTTAAAGGATTTTGCAAAATATAAAATCGATAAAATTTCGGGTGGCATGCGCCGGCGTTTAATGATCGCCCGTGCATTAATTAATCAACCCAAGTTGTTAATCTTAGATGAACCCACCACCGGGCTTGACCCACAGGCCAGGCACCTTATTTGGGGAAAATTGCGCCAGTTAAAACAGCAAGGTGTAACCATGGTTCTTACCACCCATTATATGGAAGAAGCAGAGTTGCTGTGCGACCGTATTGCCTTGATGGACGGGGGCAAGATTTTAATTGAAGATTCACCGCAAAAATTAATTCAGGATCATAACGTTGCTTCGTTAGAAGAATTATTTTTAAAATTGACGGGGCATGGGTTGCGAGATTGAACTTGCGACCCATGCCCCGTCATCCCGGACTCAGATCCGGGATCCATATTTGAGAAACTAAAGACACAATGTTGACTACAAGATTATTCAAAGTTTGGCGCCGCGATTTGATTGTTTGGTCTAAATATCTCTCGGCGAGTATTGTTGCTAATGTCGGCGAGCCATTATTGTACCTGGTCGCCATTGGTTATGGCTTGGGTTCTTTGGTTCAAAATATCGGGGGCATGCCTTACGTTGAATTTATTGCCCCCGCCATTTTAATTTCTAGTGTGATGAATGCAGCCAGTTTTGAAACCACATTTAGTTCTTACACCCGCATGCAAACCCAAAAAACCTTTCAAGGAATCGCAGTCACTCCAGTTTCGATGCAAGAGGTGGTGGCAGGTGAAATCTTATGGGCAGCCACCAAGGCTTTGTTCAATGGGTTTTTTATTTTTTTGGTATTGTGGGCCTTTGGGTTGGTCAAACATTGGCAGGTAATAGGTTTATTCCCCATCTTATTTTTAACAGGATTAATGTTTGCCTCGCTGGGAATGTTGTTTACGGGGTTTGCCGGTTCTTACGATTTTTTTAGTTACTATTTTACATTATTTATTTCACCCATGTTTTTGTTTTCTGGAACTTTTTTTCCTCTTGAGCAATTGCCCTTATGGGCTCAAAAGTTAGCATGGATCTTGCCCTTGACGCCTGCCACTCAAATCACCCGCTCTTTATTCCATGGGGTGTTCCAAATTCACCACCTCGGGGCGCTGTTATACATAGTGGTAGCCATTCTCATCATCGGTCCCTTGGCGATCCGAAAAGTTTCTGCAAGGCTCATTCGTTAGTCCAAAGCAGCCAATTTATTCGCAACTAATGTTTAGTGTGATCGATAACAACAAAGTTAGGGTTAGGCCTATATATCTAGGGAGAGATATGGCACCACCTAATCCTATTCAATTCCTAACACATACTTATCATGCCATCGTGGATGGTTTAGAAAATACCTTTGTTAAACCAGCAAAACTTTGTACTCAAAAGCTGGTTGAATTGGCAAAAAATGATTTTTATAAGACAGAAAAAGTAGATGGTGGGGTTCTATTTAACCCAAAGGGGTTGCTGGGTCTATTTTGTGACACTGAGAAAATCAGGCTAGAGGCAATGGGTGCTAACTTGATACAGCAACTGAGTATAACGTCCAACTTATTAAGCCAAATTTTAACGGAGCAGCAACTTAAAGAAGCCAAGGGGCCGTGGGCTGAAGTCATTCAAGCTTGGGCAGGAGAACGCAAAACCGAAATCGAGGAATTAGCTAAACTAGCTGGGATAAAAATCCCCACCAATGAAGCAGAGGCGCCTTCTTTTCAAGAGAAGTTGAAGGGTCTGAACGCTGAATTTGAAGGATTGGGAACAGAAGCGCAGGCCCTACAAGAGAAGGCCATGACTCCTAATGAAGAGGGAACCGCTGAGGGGTTTACTGAGGCCGAGGGCGGGAGGCTAGAAGATATTCAACGAAGGTTTGAGAGCCCAGAAGGTTTATTGCTTCAAGCCTTGGCAAAACAAGGGATGATCGAACAATTCTTGACTGAAAATCAACAGCACCTTTCCGATGCAGTGTTAGCAGATATCTCCAAATGGCTCGAAGAATTTCGCAAACAATACCCACAGGTGAAAGTGGAATTAGCGGCAGCTCTCCAGGCTGCGGAGGCTGCGGTTGCTAAGTTTGAAAGCGAGCCATCTGATGACTCTGACCGACAAGTCTTGTTCGAAGGTTTAATGCAAGCCATTGCAGCGGAGAATTACCCCTTATCTCAGGAACTGCAAGCCACCGATGGTGCTGTATTAACCGAAGCCGACATGACAGCCTTGGCTGAGATTATTCAGACTCATCCTCTCCCCATTGGGAAAGGAATTTTAGAAAAATTTGGAGAATGGATTGCTGCGCTAGAAAATTTGGATGCAAATCCTGAGCTCAAAACGAGCCTTGCAGACATCAACCGTAAACTTGAAGCCCAAGAGGACTTAACACCCGAAGAGCAAAGCACAGCGGGCCAGATCGCGGCAGTAGTAGGCGACCCCGTCATGCAGGCTATTTATACAGTTTATGTGTTTGAAAAACAACGGGTGCAGCAATTAAAAGCATTAAACGTCGACGACCCCAGTACCTTTCAATTGCAACAAATTGCGCTTTTAAAATTCACTGATTTTAAAGGTAGGCCCACGCCAAAAAATTTGTTTGAACTAGGCAAGTCTGCCGCTGCTTTAAATTTAAATTTGACTGATCCTGCTATTCGCTAGGACGTTTGACAAAACGCTGTAACAGATTGCGAGGATTTTGAGCCGAGACAAGGAAGATGAGCGAAAAGCCCGGAGGCGTACCCATAGGTACGTCGAGGACTTTTCGTGAAATCTGACGCAGTCGCAGGCCAAAAGCCGAAGCAAAATGTTAGACACACCATGGACTTGTTAGTATAATCAAAGTCTATGGCTAAAAAGCGTCCTAAACGTGTTCGGATTCGTATTGCGGGGCCTGATAAGAAGGGCATCATTGCTACTGTTACGCAGTTTGTTTTTCAGGCAGGGGGCAATATCGAAGACATCGACCAACGCAATCTAGAAGGTTATTTGGTCATGAACATGCTGGTAGATCTTTCTGATTATCGCGCGAGCCTACAAAAGTTTTGTCAAGCGCTAGCGGGCGTGGCTCAAAAAATTGGGATGGAGTCTAGTGTTAAAGAAGAATCTTCACGGGAAAAAAAGAATCTTGCAATTTTAGTCACCAAAGAATCGCATTGTTTGCAAGATATTCTTAAACAAATCAAAGCCGGCAAAATTAACGCTGAAATTAAAATGGTGGTGGGGAATCAACCGGGCCTTGAATCTTTCATAAAGAAATATTCGCTTCCCTTTCGCTACATTCCTTCCGAAAAAAAGAAATGGCATGAAGAAGAAATTTTAAAATTGCTCCAACCCTTAGATATTGACCTGATCGTGCTTGCCCGTTACATGCAAATCCTTTCTCCTGAATTTGTCTTTCGTTATGAAGGCAAGATTATCAATATTCATCCTTCGCTATTGCCGGCGTTTCCAGGGCCTAGGTCTTATGAACAGGCCTATAACAAGGGGGTCGATTTTGCTGGGGTTACTGCCCATTTTGTGACCACCGATCTTGATGAAGGGCCCATCATTTGCCAGGAGGCCTTTCGTTTGCGCCGTGGTAAAGAAGACCCTATTTCTATTCAAGAGCGTGGACGAAAGTTAGAAACAAAGGCGCTCACCCAAGCGGTGAAATGGTTCTGCGATGATCAGTTGGTGTTAAGGCGAGGCAGGGTGATCTTTAGCAAGCATGAACATGCGATGACTGAAATCACCCGGCAATTCTATCAATTTCCTTGACTGTTCCCTGCCTTACGGTAAGATCTCTCCCCTAATCTTTAAAGTGAGGAGTGTACTTTTATGAAGCATTTTTTTGGAGCGATAACGCTTTTTTTATTTTTCGTGGCTCTTTCTCCTGCATGGGGGGAAGATGTAGTCAATCAAGATCAAAAGGTTAAGGCCGCTCAAGCTGTGGCTGAAGGTTGGTTGACACTGGTCGACGCCAATAAAACCGATGAAACCTGGGATAGCGCCTCGTCTTTATTGCAATCCGTTATTACCAAGGAACAGTGGCAGAAAAGCCTACAGGCTGCTCGTGGGCCCTTGGGTGAGCTTAAAAGCCGCAAGCTTAAAACAGCCACCTTTTCTAAGTCAATGCCAGGTGCGCCCGATGGTGAATATGTCGTGATTCAATATGAAACCGTCTTTGCCAATAAGGCTGCAGCACTTGAAACCATTACCCCTGTTTTAGATAAAGATGGAAAGTGGAAAGTGGCGGGCTATCTTATTAAGTAAGTTTAAACTCTAGAAGAAGTTGATGAAGGCGCTTCTTAATCGGGGCGCCTTTTTTTTCATATGTTTGACCAACTGACGCAAAAATTCAACTCGATTGTTGATAAACTCAAAGGAAAAGCGACCTTAAACACATCCAATATTGAAGAGGCTTTGCGGCAAATTCGGCTTAATCTTTTAGAGGCAGATGTTAATTTTAAGGTGGTCAAAGAGTTTTGCGAAGGGGTAAAGGTTAAAGCGCTGGGGGAGGCCGTTCAAAAAAGTCTTAGCCCTCACCAACAATTCATTAAAATTTTTCATGAAGAATTAGTTCGTATGATGGGGGAAACCGCGAGCCTAAATTTATCTTTCAAACCCCCGGTAGTCGTGATGTTAGTTGGGTTGCAGGGCAGTGGCAAAACCACCACGGCTGCGAAGCTTGCCTTGCATCTTAAAAAACAGCGACACCGTCTGCCTTATTTAGTGCCAGCCGATATTTATCGGCCAGCGGCCATTGCCCAACTTAAAACCTTAAGCGAGCGAATTTCGGTTTCCATTTATCCTACTGATCCCAAGCAAGATCCGGTGAAAGTGGCCCAATTGGCACTGCGCGAAGCGACTGATAAAGGCTACGATACTGTGATCATCGATACGGCAGGGCGCCTACAGATGGATGAACCTATGATGAAGGAGCTAGAAAAAATTAAGGCTAAGATTAATCCACAGCATATTCTATTGGTGGTGGATGCCATGACCGGTCAAGAAGCGGTGAATATTGCGGGGGCCTTTCATGCTCGATTGGGATTAAGCGGGCTTATTTTATCGAAGCTGGATGGCGATGCCAGGGGGGGTGCGGCCTTATCGGCTCGTTATGTAACCGGGCAGCCCATTTATTTTGCGGGGGTTGGTGAGAAGATCGAAGACTTAGAACCTTTTTATCCTGATCGTATTGCCAATCGCATTTTGGGCATGGGGGATATGCTCACCTTAATTGAAAAGGTTCAAGCTGAGGTTGATGTTCAAGAAGCCGAAACCATGAGCCGCAAATTCTTGCAGGCTGATTTCAACCTCGAAGATTTTTTAGCTCAATTAAAGCAAATCAAAAAATTGGGCCCTTTGGGCAAAATTATGGGGATGGTGCCAGGTCTTGGAAAACTAAAAGACAAGGTTGACCCCGAGGAAATGCAAAAAGAACTCAAAAAGAAAGAAGCCATTATTTTGAGCATGACCCCCAAAGAGCGCCGCTTTATCAAATTGTTTAATGGCAGTCGGCGCAAAAGGGTTGCCTTAGGGAGCGGCACCCAAGTTTCCGATGTGAACCGTTTAATTAAAGAATACGAACAAATGCGCGAAATGATGGGGAAAATGCGCAAAATGGGGATGATGCGGGGGATTAAAGATCTATTGCAAAGGGGTTGATTTATTTATTATAATGCCAGTGGGTATGGGATATCTCCAAAGGTTAATTTTGAGTGTGATTTTATTGGCGGCTTTGTTTGCCTGTAGTGGTGGGCAAGGTAATAACAATCCTAATAATCCGCCTAATAATCCACTAAGTAATCCTTCGCCAGTACCTAGCCCTCCCAATTCCAGTCCAACACCGACACCAACACCAACACCGACGCCGACGCCGACGCCGACGCTACCACCACCACCACCCGTTCCACCTCCCGAAAATCCCGATCGTGACGGCGATGGTATGCTCAATGCCCAAGACCCCTTTCCTCAAGATGGTACTGAATGGCGTGATACCGATGGCGATGGAGTAGGGGATAATCGCGATGGCGATGATGATGGGGATGGGAGGCTCGATGCGGACGATCGTTACCCTTACTGTGCTGATCATTTGCATGGGGTGTTACGAGGTGGGTTTGGGGTGCGCTTTACCATTACCGCGCAAAATTTAAATCTTATTACACCTGCCATTTGTGCCATTGTGGGCGATGTTAAAATTGAGCAGTCTCAATTGGTAGATCTTAGGGCCTTTGCCAACGTGACTCAGGTTACGGGTGTTTTAAGAATTTTACAGAATGATCGTCTTGAAACCTTGCAAGGTTTAGGTAAGTTAAGCTTAGTAAAAGAACTTCGTATTGAGAGTAATGCTCAACTTCGCGACATAGAAGATTTAAATTATTTATTAGAAACCGAACGAGGTGTTAGTGTTGCACTCAACCCGCAACTGACTCATATCAATGGCTTTGTTTCTTTTCGCCAAGCCGGATGGTTCGTTGAAATTTATAGGAACAATCGTTTAATGACGATTTCAGGATTCAATCATCTTTTACGGTTGGGGGTTGTTGATGCTATTTATGGTGATCTTTATATAGCAAACAATCCAAGCCTAGAGACTATTTCTGGTTTTAACCGTGTAGGATCTTTGAGCTCTTCACTCGGAATAGAAGACAATCCTAGATTACTTAGGATCAGTGGATTGATGAATTTAGCCCGAATTGGTAGTTTTGTAGTTCAAGCGGATCCACCAGGTAGGAGGGGGGATTTGTCGATCGTGAATAATACAGTCCTTCATGATTTAAGTGGATTAGGTAATCTTTTTGTTGTGGGCAGTGATTTTGTCATGCAGCGAAACCCTGGTTTGCATCTACCCGATTTGGTGGGTAATGATTTAGAAACCTTGACTACGGCCCTTAGGAATTTACCGGTCTTTGATGACCAAATTCAAGTGGGCGATTCTATTGTCGTCAATCAAAATCGATAAGCCTTATCTCCACTTCCAAATACTCTTAAACCCCTTGACTCGCAGGGTATTTCTTGGTTTAAGCAGATCCGCTTGATTAGGTGTTTCTTTAAGGAGTAAAAAATTCATGGCCACTAAAATTCGTTTAGCCAGACATGGTGCAAAAAAGAATCCCTTTTATCGTATTGTGATTGCCCATAGCGAATCCCCTCGTAATGGTAAATTTATCGAAGTTATTGGCACCTACGATCCTTTTAAAGAAAAACCTCGGGCCAACTTCAAACAAGATCGATTAACCCATTGGCTCAAAACCGGTGCGGTTCCCACCTTAATTGTCAAACATCTCATTAAAGAAACCCAAAAAGTAGCCGCCGTATAGCGGGCTATGACCTCCTTAGTAGAAAATTCGTGGTTGGTATTGGGTCGGATCGGAAAACCTTGGGGTCTCCGTGGTGAGACCACGTGTCAGTTTTTTAACCCTGAGTTTTCGGTTGCACTCACTGGGGTTTCGGTTGGGATTAGTTTTGAATCTAATGCTACCCAACCCGAACAATTTGCTAAAATTGAATTTCTAAAATCTCATGGCAAAACGTGGCGGCTTAAATTAGCTGGGGTGTCAACTCCCGAAGCCGCCAAAGTTTTTCATGGTGCTTACTTACTTTTAACCCGGGATCAATTACCAAAACTAACTAAGGGGGAAATTTATTGTAGCGATTTGGTTGGAATTGAGGTGTTTGACTCCAAGGGAAAACTTTTGGGAGAGGTGACTCAAGTTTGCAATTTTGGGGCGGGAGATATGCTGGAAGTCAAGGGTGCTGTGGCGGTTTTTATTCCGTTTCGTCAGGAGTATTTTGTAAAAATAGCCTTGTCAGAAAACAAACTAATTGTGGCAGACGACTTATTAAAAGATTTATTAGCATGAATTTAAAACGTTATGACCTATTGACCATCTTTCCCAAAAGCCTCGACAGCTATTTTGCTTCGAGCTTATTAGGCAAGGCCTCGGAGCGGGGCTTGATTGAGGTTCATCTTCACGACTTACGACAATTCACCGACGATAAACATCGCCGGGTAGATGACGCCCCTTTTGGGGGTGGCGAAGGTATGGTTTTAAAACCCGAGCCGCTTTTTAAAGCGATTGAAACGCTTAAGGCGCATTATCATAAAGGCATCACCCTTTATTTAAGCCCTCAGGGCAAGCTCTTTAATCAAGAGTTGGCCGTCTCTTTAGCCAATGAGTATGATCAATTTTTACTGATCTGTGGGCGTTATGAGGGGGTGGATGAACGGGTGATTCAAACTCATGTCGATTTGGAAATTTCGATTGGTGATTTTGTGCTGATGGGGGGAGAGTTGCCGGCCGCGATGGTTGTGGAGGCCTTGGCTCGTTTGGTTCCTGGAGTGGTGGGTAAAAGCGAAAGTTTAATCGAAGAATCGCATGTGAACGGTTTATTAGAATACGCCCATTATACCAGGCCCGAAGTTTTTCACGGCATGGAGGTGCCACAAGTGTTATTATCGGGCAATCACGATGCCATTCGAAAATGGCGCCTGAAAGATTCGTTACGACGTACCCTGCAAAAACGCCCCGATCTATTATCCAATCGATCGTTAACCACCGAAGAACAAAAATTGTTGCAAGAGATTAAAGCAAAGTTATGAACCTAGAAAATCCCTTAGAGATTGCGCTGATTCATCACCCGGTTTATGGGAAAGACGGTTCGATCATCAAGACTTCGATTACCACCTTTGATCTCCACGACATTGCTCGAACGGCCAAAACTTATGGGGTCAAACGTTATTGGGTGGTGAACCCTGTGCCCAGCCAATTGTGGCTGGCTCGAACCATCATCGCACATTGGACCTCGGGCGTAGGGGCGGCCTATAATCCCACCCGGAAGGAAGCCATTGAGATTATTGCCCTATCTTCCAGCTTAGACAAGGTGCGTTTGACAATAGAATCGGAAGTTGGTATAGCACCCCGCCTCATTGGTACGAGCGCTAAGCCTCATGCGGAAGCGATGTCTTATGAGCAATTGAAAGAGGAGTGGCACCAGTCAAAAGTTCCCCATGTGCTTTTGTTTGGAACTGGATGGGGTTTGGCAGAAGAAGTGTTAGCCCAAACAAAAGCTAGGCTTGTTCCTCTCGGTGAGCCTGAATATAACCACCTCTCGGTACGAGCGGCGGTTGCAATTGTGCTCGATCGTTTATGCGGTCGGTAAGTTTTAAAAAGGCAGGTTTTTATGAATTCCATTCAAGCGGTAGAGGCAACCGAATTAAGAAAAGATATCCCATCCTTTCGTTCGGGAGACACCTTAAAAGTTTATTGTAAAATTAAAGAAGGCGACAAACAACGTATCCAAGCCTTTGAAGGGGCGGTGATTGGCCGGCACAATGATGGGTTGCGTTCTACGTTTACGGTTAGAAAAATGTCTTTTGGAGTGGGGGTCGAACGGATCTTTCCTCTTTATTCACCTAATATCGAACGGATTGAAATTGTTTCTCAAGGTAAAGTTCGGCGCGCCAAATTGTATTACCTTCGTGAGCTCTTTGGTAAAAAAGCCAGAATCCGTGTTGCTGAGGTATTGGGAGAAGCCGCAGTTCTCGTGACACCCGCACCAACGCCCCCGGTCGAAGAAAAGCAAAATTAAGAAAAAGTATACTTTAATTAAAAATCCTTAAGCCCCCAAGTTCTCCTCAAAGAGAGGGTGTCTAACTTGTTGATTCTAAAGGTCAATTTTTAACAATTTTTTATAAGATCAGGCATTTATCTTGCAGCACTCTGTCATTGCGAGGCCAGGGTCCCTCTGTCATTGCGAACCCAGCAGGGTGAAGCAATCTCTTCTGCCTAAGCGGTGGGATTGCTGAGTTTATCCTGAGGCTTTGCGAAGGACCCTTGCATCACCTCGCAATGACAGAGCAAAAAAGGAGCCCATTATGTTCGATCAATTAGAAATTCAATATGTGCAGTTATCGGAAGGGTTTCAGAGTTTAGAGGTGTTTCACAAAAATTCAGCCACCGGGACTTTGATGATTCAATCCTACCTTGATGAAGATGGCGATGGGGTTATCGATAGTTATCGAGAAGAAAAAGATGGCTGGGTGTTGACCAAGCTGTCTGGTAACCAAGCCAAAATGAAGACCTTGGAATTTGACCGCTATTACTTTATTTTCAACAGTTCAACGAGCCACAAGCTAAGCCCTGGCACATAAGTAATAATCAGCAAACAAAGCACCACTAAAATCAAAAAGGGTAAGGTCGCCCAGTAAAGTTCGTAAAGAGAACGTTTGAATCGGAACGACGCAATAAATAAATTAAGGCCTAAGGGTGGGTGTAAGTAGCCAACTTCAAGGTTGGTTAGAAAAATAATTCCCAAATGAACGGGGTCAACTCCATATTTTAAAGCAATGGGGGTAATGATGGGCACGACCACAATGATGGCTGAAAAAATGTCCATTAGGCAACCCACGATCAATAAAAAGATATTAAGCAACAATAAAAACATGGCCTGGCTGGTAATGAGCGGCTTGACCCATTCAAAAATTCGGGTGGGAATATCAACATCGATAAGATAATTGGTTAGCCCCATAGCCACCCCTAAGATGACTAAAATACTTCCCACCATGGTCATCGATTCAACAATCACGCGGGGGACATCTGTTTTTAGGGTCAAGTCTTTTTGAATAAAGACTTCGACAATGAAAACATAAAGAGCGGTGATCGCAGCGGCTTCGCTGGCTGTAATAATCCCACCATAAATTCCGCCCACCACAATAAACGGCAAAGGCAATTCCCATTTGGCGATGGCAATCGATTTAACAATGTTTTTCCAACGGAAGGGAATGCGATCAACTTTACCCCGAACCCCAACGAAGGTGCTATAAATAGCTAATACCGACACCAATAATACAGAAGGGAGCAGCCCGGCGGCAAAGAGTTTGTCAACGCTCACCTGCCCAATGAGGCCATAAAGAATAAGCGGTAGGCTGGGGGCTAACAATAAACCAATGCTGCCACATGAGGTGACTAGACCAATCGAAAAGCGTTCATTATATTTTTCTTTTACCAAGGCGGGGTATAAAAGGCCGCCTAAAGCAATAATCGTTACGCCACTGGCCCCGGTAAAGGCAGTGAAAAAGGCGCAGACGACAATCGTAACAATCGGTAAGCCACCAGGGAGAAAACCCACCAAAGATTGGGCTACATCAACGAGCCGTTTGGGGGCCTTACTTTCGGCCAATAGGGTGCCTGCAAAGGTAAACAGGGGGATGGCGCTCAAGGTGGGCATCGAGGCCATGCGATAAAATTCAATCATGATGGCTGAAATATTGATACCTTCTTGATGGTTGAGATAAAGGGTGATGGCTCCAAAGAGTATGAAGAGTGGGGTGCCTAACAAAGCGAGGGTCGATAATAATGTGGTGATACTCATTTGTGGCCCTTGGTGATTGAATTGGCAGGCTGACCTGTAAGGGTAAAAATGTTTTCAATGAAGTTAATACAAAACCTCAAACCAATAAGCCCAAAACCAATGGGCATGATAGCAATAAAATACCAAGTGGGGACGTTGTTAAATAAGATGGTTGCATCTAGGCGTTCGTTTTTCATAAAGGTGTAGGCTGCGATCATCAGAAAATAAGTAATACAAATGCAAAAGGCATTAATAATAAGCCCGGTGAGTGGGCGCCATTTTTCAGGAATGATTTTGTGCGAAAGATCCATTTGTAGGTGTTGTTTGTCGCGGGTGGCAAGGCTGGCCCCAAAGAAAAGCAAAAATAAAACTAAATGACGCACTAATAAATCACCCCAACCACTGGGGTCGAGCGGGATACCGGTTAAGGTTGAAAGTTTTAAGACGGCCGATTTCAGCCAGGCAAAATTTCTTAATAATACTAAAAATGACGAAAGGAGGAGCATGGTGATAAGGCTGACATAAAGTATAGCCTTTTCAAGCTGCGAGATGGCTTTGTCAAATTGACGCAAAATGCTCAAGATAAGGTTCATCCATTACACCTACACGCGTGGCAAAATTTGGCAGCTCTTAACATGAAATGTTCATGGATTACCAGTTGATTTTAAGGGGCTTCTATTTTAGGGGTCGTTCAATGATTTCAATGAGAAGGCTGCTCAAAGTTGGTTTTGCCCTGTTCATAACAGGGCTCATTTTTTATGCGTGTTTAAGCCAGGTTAATATTCATGAATTAAGGGTGGCTTTGGGGCGGGCCGAGCTGGGTTGGATCATGGTAGGGGCGCTTTGTTCTTTTGGCATCCTTTTTGTTGCTTCTGTTCAATTAAAACTGCTCTTGCCTCGGTTTGGGCAAGTTCTCTACCCCAAAATGTTTCAAATTGTTGCCGTTTTTTCCATGGTGATTAATTTAGTGCCTTTTTGGGGAGGGCACGCTTTGTTAATTTATCTATTGGGGAAGAAAGAAAAAATTGGCAAGACGGTTGCCCTGTCTATGTTAACCATGGAGCAAATGGCAGAAGGTTTTGGGAAAGTGTTTCTTTTTTTAGTTGTAACGTTCACCATGCCACTCCCTATTTGGTTGAAAAAAAGTATGGACGGATTTTTAGGGGCCATTTTCCTGGCTTATGTAGTTTTGTTGCTCAGTGCACTATTTTTGAAAAGGTCGAAATGGGCTGAGTACGCCCATCGCCCCTGGGTAAGTTATTTTTTAAAATTTGTTAACAAATGGGCGGCGAACTTACATGTGCTGCGCGATTGGAAAAAATCGTTAGCGAGTTTTAGTTTGGCGGCGAGCATGAAGTTTTTAGAAGTGTTGGCGGTTTATTGTGTTCATCAAAGTTTTGGTTTGAATTTTACCTTAGTCCAAGCGTTTTTTGTAGTGGCGGTTTTGGGGATTGCGATTGCGTTGCCGCTTACTCCTGGCCGAGTGGGGATTTTTGAAGGCAGCGCCTTATTAATCTATCAATATTTGGGCCTGACCACTTCAGAGGCCCTTGGTTTAGGGTTGATTCTCCATGCTGTCCACACGTTGCCTGCGGTTATCACAGGTTATGTATGCAGTTTGTTGATGGGGGTACCTATCAAACAATTAGATATAAACCGTGACCTTTCCGTACAAACGGCTTATTAAAGTTTTTTATGTGGAAATCTAAAAACTTTCTGGTGAGTTTTGCGATTTGGCTCATATTCAGCACTCCTGCATTGGCCCAAGTTTCAACTAACGTCAATTTGTCAGATCCCGACTACCGTAAAATTGATAAACTCATTGGGTTTGGTTTAATTAAGAACGTTATTGTTGGGCAGCGCCCTTATTCAAGAATAGAAATGGCAAGACTTGTTGCTGAAGCAAAGAAAAATTTTACGCAACATCCCAAACTTTCTGAGAATAATTATTTAAAGAATATTTTTGCTGACCTTGAAAAACAATATCAACAAGAGTTGAAAATCTTATCGAACCCTAAAGAAACTCCATTATTAAGAGTTAAGTGGATCGATCAACTCCATTTTAAACAGCTGAGCAGCAATGCGCCTGATCAAACGATTCCCAATACTCCATTAGGTATTACTGGCGCTGTTTATAATTCTTTTTTGCAACATGATGAAGGGCGACATTGGGTGACGGGGCAAAATTTTTCTCTTGAAAGTGAACACGAGTTATCACTCAGCCGATATTTTGGGTTAAAAATTCAACCTAGGTTTCAATTGGCTTTCCGTGAAACCAAAGGCTCTCGTCATGAAGCCCAAATTCATCATCTTTATTCAAAAATCAACCTCTTCAATTTTGAAATAGAAGTAGGGCGTGACCACCTTTTTTGGGGGCAAGGGAATGATAGTTCTCTTTTATTAGGCAATAACGCCCGTGGCCTTGATATGATTAAAATTTCTAACGACAAATTATTCCGTTGGCCTGGTTTTCTGAAACACATAGGAAATAATAAATACACTTTTTTCTATGCCGATTTGGGCCCTGAGCAAGTTTTTCCCCACTCTTACCTGGCTGGTTTTAAATTCAGCTTTCAACCCAATTCGTGGTTTGAAATAGGTATGAGTAATTTAGATATTTCAGGAGGCGATGGTTCTCCTACTGGTTCCATCTGGGATCGCATCGGAAACGTTCTGCCGCTTAAACAATTGGTTAGCGGTAACCAGGATCAAATCGATAATAAGTTAGGGGGATTTGACGTTCGGTTTCGAATTCCTAAAGCTTTAGGAATGGAGGTTTATCTTGAGGCTATCTTTGAAGATACCCCGGGCGGGGTCAAAACTTTTTTATTAGAAGATGCAGGATATTTAGGGGGAATTTTCTTTCCGCGGCTTGGTAAATCAGGGAATATGGATTTGCGTTTAGAATACCATCGCACTGGCATTCGGCACTATCGACATCATCAATTTTCATCTGGCTGGGCCTTAAATGGCTATTTGTTGGCCGACCCCCTTGGCTCTGATGGGCATGGGGGGTATGTTGATTTTAATTGGGATGTTGATTCTAAAAATTTAATTAACTTTAAAACTGCTTTCGAAATTCGTAGCCAAGATTTTTATAGTGGCCCAAGATCTCTTTACGGAGAATTTATTCGTGTTCAGAATTTTCCTGAAGAGGTGCGGCTACGTTTTCAAACACAATGGCAGCATCATATGGAAAAGCTTCCACTTCGATTGACGCTACAAGCAGGCTATGAGTGGGTGCATAATATAAATTATGTTTTTAAAGAAGATGCCCATCATTTTGTCAGCTCTGTATCGATGGATTATCAATTCTAACTTTTAAAAAACCGCCATTAATAACCAAAGAATAGGGGCGGAAAGCAGCGGCATGACTAGATTGTCATCGAGTTTTTTAAAAGAGAGCTCGGTAATGGCGGCGGTGAGCCCGCCTAAGAGGGCAAAGAAAAAGAGCGACAGTCCTTCCAAATGAAAGGGGTGCAGCGCAAAGCGGGCAAGGAATGCGGTTCCTAGGGAGCAGGTGAGCCAGGCGGCGGTGGTTCCTTCAATCGAGACATGTTTGCTGAGTCGATAGCGCCCCCAACGGCTGCCCACAATGCCGGCAACCGTATCACCAATCGTTACATAAAATAAACTAAGGATAGCGACTTCACGGGGGAAGCATAAAAATATCACCAAGATCGAACCCATGAACCAAGTAGCCGAACTGATCTTGACCCTTTCTCTTTCGCGCATGATCCCTGACAAAGAATGGCACAGCCAATCGTTAAAAGATGGTGAAAAGTGACGGGCAAATTCTGTAGTGATGGCAATGCTTAAACAAATCGACAAAACCGTAATGGCAACCATGGGGCTTAACCCTGAATAACCATAAAGCCAAATCCCAAAGAGGCCGCTGGCCACATGAAAAGTTTTTCGACCCCATTGCAGCTCAGTGCGGCTGGCCAAAGTTTTATTGCGTTCGAGAAACTTTTTAAAAACAGAAGCTTCTTTTTGTAAACCCTGGAGGTAAGAGCGTAGGGTGACCCAGTGGTGATTTTCAAGCTCAAGCAGAGTGGGCAGAGACAAAAAGGCATAAGCCGATTTCAAATGCGTGTTGCAATTTTCAATCGCGGTTTTTAGACGCTTAACGCCCTTAAGATGGCTAACTTCTTGAGGTAGAGAGGCGACTTGATTGCCCAAGCGTTGGAGTTGTTCTTGGCAACCTTTAAACTGTTTTTCAAGCGAGCCTACAAACTCATGCCGTTCGACCTGCTCTAAAAAAGACAAAATCCCCTGGTTCACTTGGAAGAGATAATCGCCTAAAAAATGGGTGAGTTGGGTGTTCAATCGAGGGCATCATGCTGAGGATTTAAGAAATTTGTCAAGGGTAATAGCGCCATTTGAGCTAACGCACAAAGGCCAAGGCACGTAAGACCTCGCCTTCGACTTCGTAGGTTTCTATGTTGTTGGCAGGGTCTTTAATAATTCCATCACCGTCGACTTGTGATTCAAGGTAGGTTTGCACTTTTTGTGCCTGGGCATTTCCCATTTGTTTGAGGGCGAGCAGGCCATAGGCGGTGGCTTGGAGCGGGCCATCATTGGGAGAACCATTGCTAATCAGGCCTGCAGAGTCGATGAGGGCCATGAGCTGTGACGATAAGTTATTAATGGTGGCAGCGTAAAGATTGGAAGCAGGGCTTTTGGCCAAGATGTAAAGTGGCAAGGCAAGGGAGGTGTCGGCGTATTGGAGTTGGGGATTGGCATGATAAGCGGGTTCGAAACTGGAGTTGAGTTGATTAACCATGAGGTCTAAGCTTACCTCATAGTCGGTTTCGAAATCGGCACTGATTTGCGCCATAGCCTCGAGCGCTTCGACGCAAAGGCTTAAGTCCCAAGGAATAATGCCCGGGATGCTAGCACGACCTAGAATGATTCGGTTGAAAAGCCCGTCCACTCGAATTGAAGGGTCATCGCCATAAGTTGTATCGCGGGCATTGAGGAGGGCGTTGAAGCCAGTAATGGTTTTGTCTTCAAGGGCCGTATCAGGAGTTTTTTGCAAATACCAAGATAAAAAAGTCCAATTGGGGCAAGAAAGGCTGGCGTTGAGATCAGTGGGGTTGGCCAATAAAAGATCGAGGCGAGTTTCAAAATAGTCTGCGGTTAGGTCAAGGTTGCTTTGCCAGGTTGAATTTTCCAGCAATTCCATGGCACCAAAAAAACCCAAAGCCGTAACACCGGTTACATTTTGGAAACCAGTGAGGGTAGGCGTTAGGGGATCGCTTGCTGGCTGTTGCCAATCAAAGCTGCCATCGTCGTTTTGCACTTGAGCTACACGATCGCTGAGTTTGTTTAAGATGAGCGTATTAATAACAATAGGTGGCGGCGAACCCTGATAAAACCAGACTTTCTTGCCGGTGTCTTGAGCAACCACAAAATCACAAGAACTATTTCTGGCAAATCCCTCTTGGTCGTCGTGGGGGAGATTCCATTCTTCTACCACGGTACCGGCTGGATTCATGGCAGTAAGTTTGTTAGCACCATCGAAAATTGCGTAAATTAAATTCGTAACTGGGTCGTAGTCCATATCGGCAAGATCGCCGCGCCCTGGCACCGGGGTGAATGAGCGAATGAAAGTGACGGTGGTTGAAGTGGTGCTCGACTTAATGGGTAACTGAAAAACGTAAACTTTACCTTCACCTTGATGACCCGCATAAAATAAGCCGCCTTCAGGGTTGTTAGAGTCTGTAACAAAAGTTAACGCCTCTAATCCCTGATTGTTGGCGCCTTGCATCCAAGGGGTCAAGTCAAAACGCCTGGGGGTTGTTCCAGTAGAAATATTAAACTCCAAAATACCATCAGGATGTTCAACCCCAAGGTAGACAAAATTAGTTTGTGGGTCGGGAATCGTGATGCCTTCTAGATCACCTGGCACTGACCAGTTGGTGATCGCGGTGCCATCTTGATTCATCGTCGAAACCGTACCGCCATCTCCTACTAAGAAAAGTTTGCCTAGCCTCTCGTGCCAATCCACCCCGCTGGGTTCATAACCACTGGGTAGCCCCGCTCCAATATCAATGGGGGCATTATCAAATGAAAAACCGCCACAACCGGTTGGTGTTGATATGGACAGTTGCGTTTCAGGAGTTGGTAGGGCCAAGAGAGGTGTCTCTTGTTCAGGAGGGGCTTGCTGTAACGACACGGGAGTGCCACTGCAAGCGGTTGCGAAGCAGACTAAAAGTAAACCAAACGTGAGTCGAAGAGAGTGAAGATGCATGGTTCTTGTTTATCACAAGGCAAGATTGGATGAATAGAATAGAAGTGAGATATTTCGCCAGCGGTTGTGTAAAATGTTTTCTGATAGACCAGATAGTGCACTTATATATTGCAAATAAGTCATTAACGCAATGAGGCCGCAAGCCCTCTCCTCGACCCGGCGCTCCAGCGGCGACCTTCATGGAGCCAGCGGGCACGGAAGCCTTCCGCGTTCACCATCATGGGTCCCTGCCTTCGCAGGGATGACATGGGCCTCGGCTTTCCATGCCGGCTAGCCCGCATGGGGGCCCCGCCGCTTCCGCGATGGGTCGACAAAAGAGCTTGTGGCCTCAACAAGTCAAGGACTCCAATAGCTGCAATACTTCGTGATGAGAGGGGAGATTAAATTTGGCGAAGGAATTGCTGATGCCAACGCGGATGGAATAAGCGCTTTCGGGAAGGGCGTGAAAAAGATCTTCGTCGGTTTGGTCGTCACCGATTGCCAATACAAAATCAAATGGATGGCGTGAAATAAATTCCATGGCTGCCAAGCCTTTTGATAACCCTGCATTGCGGACTTCGACAATTTTATTGCCAGGCACGACTTGCACTTCAATGGTGGCGGTAAAGTTGACTAAATCATCCATAAGTTCTTTTTTACGGAGTGAGGCGAGTTCGGGGTCGGCTTTGCGATAATGCCAAACGACCGAATATTCTTTTTCTTCGACAAAAGAACCTGGCAGTCGGTCGGAACATGTTCTCAAAATAGATAGGATTTGAGGTTTCCAATCATCCCTTAAGGGTTTGATGGTTTTCCAATCGGTATTTTGGTTTCGGATCCAGGCGCCATGTTCGGCCACCAAGTGAATTCCTGCATTTTGAAACCATTTTTGTAAAATACTTTTATTGCGCCCACTAACAATAACTAGATCGGTTGATGGATGATCGCTGAGCCTTTGGAGTAGTGTGAGCAAGGTTTCGCTGGGTATGGCTAATTCTGGGCTAGGGTTAAACGAAACCAGGGTGCCATCGTAGTCGAGCAAGAGCAGACGATGCTTAGCCCCTTGAAATTTTTTGACTAACTCCTGTTGTAACGCGGGTACCATCAACTTAGTACGAAATTTTTTCTCAAGCGTTTTGGTTTCAAATAATTCGTGCATAAAATCGTGGGCCCAACGGATAATATTGTATTGTTTGAGCCGTGCTTGCATAACGCGGTTACGGTGGATTTGTTCGGAGGCGGGCATTTCGAGTGCGGCTTTAAGGGCCTCCGCAATTTCTTCTTTCGAGTTGGGATTAATAATCAAGGCTTCTCCCAACTCTTGAGAGGCACCCGCCATTTCGCTTAGGATCAGCACGCCTGTGCCATCGGTGCGGCAGGCCAGGTATTCTTTGGCAATGAGGTTCATGCCGTCTCGGAGTGGCGTGACCAGGGCTACGTCGCTGGAATGATACAGAGCGATCAGGGGGGAAGAAGTTAAGGTTCGATATTGATAAATAATAGGTGTCCAGTCGAGGCTGCCAAAGCGGCCGTTGATTTTTCCGATATATTCATCGATTTGGCGTTTCATTTTTTGATAATGGTCGACTCGAACTCGTGAGGGAACCAGTACTAAAACCAATACAACTTTTTTCAGCCAAGGTTGGTTTTTTTCCAGAAAAAGTTCATAGCCTTGGAGGCGATTGAGAATGCCCTTGGTATAATCCAGCCGATCGACCGAAAGAACAACCTTTAAGTTTTGAAAAGAGGTTTTTAGTTTTTCTTCTTCAGCGAGAACTTCAACACTCGAAACCGCGTTATGAAAGGCTTCAAAATCAATCCCCATGGGAAAGGTGTCGGCTTTCACCACGCGATTGTCAAAAATAATTTGCCCCATGTTGTGCTCTGGCCCCAAGATTCTCAAAACACATCTTAAAAAAGCTTGCGTATAGTCGTGGGTGTGAAAGCCAAGCAAATCGGCACCTAATAAGCCTGACAAAAGGGTTTGCCGCCACTGGATTGGAAGAAAACGAAAAATTTCAAAGGGGGGAAAGGGAATATGAAGAAAAAAACCAATCGTAATTTCAGGCCTCGCTTTGCGAATCAGTTGAGGTAACAACATCAACTGATAATCGTGAATCCAAACGATGTCATCGGGTTTAAGGATGTCTAATAGAGTTTTGCAATATTGTTGGTTGACGCGTTTGTATTCTTCCCAATGCTTTTGTTCTAACCCGGTATAATTAGTAAAAAAATGAAACAGCGGCCACAGGGTTTTGTTGCAAAAGCCATGGTAAAATTTGTCTAAGGATTCATCGGTTAAAAAAACGGGGTAGCTTTTAGCCTTGGCCAACATTTGTTGACGAAAATTTTCTTGTTGGGCGGGTTCAACCCATAACCCTGGCCAGCCTATCCATAGATAGTCATTAATTTCATTAGATTGAGCTGGCAGTGTTTTCAAAAAAGAACTCAACCCCGTTGCTAAGCCCCCCACACTTTTATGAAATCTAAATTCACCGTCTTTTTCTTGAGCGGTGATGGGTAAGCGATTAGATACAACTAAAAGCCTCATAGCGTCCTCTTATCGAGTAAATGTGCGGTGTTGATGAGCGCCATGTGTGAAAACGCTTGAGGAAAGTTTCCCAATAGCTCGCTGGTTTTTGGGTCAATGTCTTCTGAGAGTAGCCCCAAGTGATTGGTCTGGGCCAGGGCCTTTTCAAAAAGGGCAAGGGCCTTTGTTTGTTCCCCGATGCTGTAAAGGGCTTTGATGATCCAGAAAGTGGCCATGATAAAGGAACTGCGGGGAGGGCCAAAATCATCGCTTGCCGTGTAGCGAAACCCAAAACCATCTTTCAATAAAAATCGTTCGCATTGTTTAACAGTGGAAATCCACTGGGGGTCATCAGCTGTTAAAAATCCATAACGGTGCATCAGTAAAACTCCAACATCAAGGTCGGCAGAGCCATAACTTTGGGTAAAGGCTTGGATTGCTGGGTTCCAGCCGTGCCTGAGAATATCCACTTTAATTTTTTCAGCTACAATTTGCCAATTTTTAGCCGTGTGGGGGCGACCTAACTTTTCTGCAATGCGACTCCCCCGATCTAAGGCGACCCAAGCCAGTACTTTGGAAAAAGTAAAATGGGCCTGGTGAAAACGATATTCCCAAATCCCTGCATCTTCGGCACACCATTTTTGACCAATCGTATTGACTAAAAATTTTACCAATGACCAAACGTCGTCTGTGATTTTTTCAAATTGGTAATGAAAAAAATAAAGATAGATGGTGTTTAAGACCTCACCATAAATATCATTTTGTTGGGTGTTGCAAGCATAATTGCCAATGCGAACTGGTTTTGAATTTTTATAACCACTTAAGTGAAGCAGCGTTTTTTCTTCTAGGTGGGTGCGGCCGTTAATTCCATACACAATTTGAATCTTGGTTTTTTTACTTTCTAAGATTTCTAAAAGAAAATGGATAAAGGCCCTAGCTTCTTCGAAGTGGCCGATGCTTTTTAAGGCCTCTAACATTAAAGAAGAATCACGCAACCAACAATAACGATAATCCCAATTACGTTCTTCACCTAATATTTCTGGCAGCGAGGTAGTGGGAGCTGCAATAATGGCGCCGGTTTCCTGGAAGGTCATTAATTTAAGGGCTAAGGCCGATCGTAAGACCGCGTCTTGTGCAAGGGTTGGGAGACGGCAGTGTTGCGACCAGCCTTCCCAATAGGTTTTGGTTTTTTCGAACATTTCGTAAGTATAACCTAAAGTCGGGAGTTCCATTTTTTCATGGTAGGTGAGAAGCAGAAATTCGTCGCGGGTCAAAGGAATATGAGCGCCTGCCAACACGCCTTCTAACGGGAGGCTAGAATAAAGATAAATATCTTCTACGTCGTGGGTGGCGCTAATCACATGAGGATAAAGTTGGATTTGAGTTTCGCCTTGGGCATAATTGAGGGCAGGGTGAAAGAGAATTTGCACGATCGGATGACCACGTAAGGGTTTTAGCAGGCGGTGGATTTCGATGGGGTGGCGATACACTTCGCCTTCGCGATAGCGCGGCATGAAATCAATCACGGCAAAGGCATTGTCGCCATCGATAAATTCGGTTTGTAGAATATTCGTTTGGGGAAGGTAGCTTTGTTGAACCGTACTCGGCCGAGCCTGCCCTACTTGAAAGTGCCCACCTTGTGGGTCTAATAAGCTGGCAAAAACAGAAGGGCTGTCGAAATTAGGGAGGCAACACCATTCAATCTTGCCGCTTTCATGAACTAACGCCGCTGTTTTGCAATTTCCAATCATTCCGTATCGCATCGCTATTTACCTCATGAAGGTTAAAGCTTAAGAATACGAGAGTTTTTGAGGAGGATAGCACGATAGCGACAAAGGCGACTAGGCCACAAAAGAGTTTTTGGCCTTGGGTCAGAGTATGGTGCCATAATAATTAATATTACTTTTTAAATATATTTGTTTATTTTTAATATTAGAAATGTAATTATTAGGGCATGTGGATTGAACGGTTTGATAAAAAACTTAAATTTATCAATGGTTTATTGAATTTATCTCATCAGGTTATGATTGTTTGTGGGGCAAGGCAGGTGGGTAAAACGGCCTTTGTGCTTAATGTGCTGCAAAGTTTGAAAGAGACGCCTCATGTTTTGATCAATTTACTCTATCCTCAACAAATAACCATTGAGGGCCGTGAATATTTAGGTCGTAATTTTGTGGATCCTACCGGGGTGCAATTGGTTGAAAATTTACGGCGTTATTTAAGTGGCAAACAGGTGCAAGGGCAACCTGTGTATGTATTTATCGACGAGGTGGATCACTACCCGGCGATCATGGAGGCAGTTCAGTATTTAGCCGAACTGACCGATGAATTTAAATTTGTTTTTACAGGGTCTAACCTTGAAAACATTCAGGTGAAAAATGCGGCGACAGGCCGAAAAAAATATTTTGATTTATATCCGATCACTTTTGGAGAATTTTTAGCAAACTTGTCTAATAAAACTTTCTTTGATTATTATCGTGACATCACCATCGATCGTCAATCTGATTATTTTCATCAAGAACTCAAAAAATATTTTAATATTTATGTCAAAATAGGCGGTTTGCCCAAGATCGTCGATACCTATTTAGAAAATAAAGAAGTCGATATCCCAACGCTCATTAAAGATTTGGCCTTGACCATCGAAGAAAATGTTAAAACCATTTTAGGAGAAAAGGCTAAAATTTATGAATATGAAGATGTGCTCCGGAAACTAGCATTGTTATCGATGAATACTTTGAAATATAGTCAACTCCAGGTGCAACACGTGAGTCGTGGCGAAGCCAAGCGGTTGGTGAATAAGACCGTGGGGGCAAGGGTCGTGCATAAAATAAGGCTTTACGATGATGAAAGTAGAGACCTGTCGAAATACCTGTTGTTTGACTGTGGTATGGTGAATTACTTGCTCAACGGTTCCCATCTATTAACGCAGCAGATTCCCGATAAATATTTAGCCATTATGTATGAAACCTTTGTGGGTAATGAACTGATTGCCTTGCAGACCACACGGGATGATCTTTATTATTGGAAATCGCCAAACCGTGCAGAGGTGGAGTTTGTATTAAGGGCACCTTTTTTGGTTGGATTTGATGTGAAGGTCAACCGCGGTGACAATAAATCATTGTATAGCTTTGCGATTATGGAACCAGATGCAAAAAGGATCGTCAAAATTGGTGAACATCACCTGTCGTTGAATAAAAACGCAGTGGCAAAATTACCGCATGATCCCTCCACACGCTCAATCCATCTGCTCAATTTGCCGCACTATCTTACGGCACAGTGGGAGAAGTTTGTTTAATCGATTTAGCTACCATTAATTATCAGAAAGGTCGCTGTCGTGGCAGCTGCCGCAACTATCGGTAAAGGGAATGGGCAGAGGCGCATTAAGGGGGGCTACCCCGAGCAAGAGAAAAGTTCCATCTGACTTCGATACACTTTTTAACGGCACCTTAAACAAGTGGGAAGTAATATCATTTTCCCAATACCCAGCGCTGAGCCCGGTGGTATTGCCATTACCCGGGCGACCCGACCCTGACTTGGCGTATTTATTCATGTGGCAATCGATACACCTGGCACCCATATCGGTTGAAACCCCTAGCACGTCACCGGTGTGGCCGGTGAGGTCAGAAGTTTTATCGCTGTGGCAACTTGCGCAGATGGAATTGTCATCTTGGGAAGCAATTAAGCCACGGGCATAATCGGTGCCATGCATATCATGACAGCTCGAACAGGTAAGTAATTGAGTTCGATTCTTATAATGGGTTGATCGTACAAAGTCAGTGCCTTGCTGATGATGTGAGTTGGAGTGTTGATCACGATCGGTCAACAAATCACTCCCTAAGTTTGTATCATATTGACCGTTGGTGTAGGTCGAAAAAAATTCGCTCCGCGTGTGACCGGGAAGCATAAGCCCACCACTTGCATCATCAGGCACATCGGTACCCGCAACGCCCTTGGGCCGGGTATGACAACGATTACAAATCATGACTTCACGTTCGGGGGTAAGAAAGCCTGGGGAGACAATCGAACCACCTGCAGCCACATGTTCAGAACCCGGGCCATGGCAAACCTCGCAACCGGTGTTGATTTCTTGTTTAGTGCCGTACCACATATGACCGTTGGTGTCAGCGACAGCCGTTGCCATGTAGCCATCCGTGCTATTGCCGGTCAAAGTATAACCGGTGAAATGACAACCCGCACAGTTGTTGTCAAAGGATTTAGAATTGGCAGGGGTTCTCAAAAGTTGAGTGCTAAAAGTATACCAGCCGGAATAGGCATTGTAATCACGCCAAATCTTGCGAGTGCGTGGCCCATAAGAATCACTGCCTTCTTGATGGTATTGGAGGGGAAGGACGTGGTAACCACTACTACCACTAATATTATTGCTATCACCCACCGTGAGTAAGGTAAAATAACGTTGTTTATAAACACCCCCACCATAGCTGAAATCGACATCATAAGTGGCAGGAGAATTGGTGTCAGAAGGATTACACACATTCGTTAAGGTCATCTTGTACGTGGAGCCGTCTTTAAAAAGTCGGACCGTAAAGAAAACACCCGTGGTATCGGAGGAGTCACCCAAGGTACAAGTGGTGCCCGGATCGGTCTCTGAGGTTTTAAATTTGTCAAAGCCACGCGTGCTATCGTAATCATAAAAATAGACTATGGTGTCGTCTTCAAATCTATCTAAAGCTGCATCGAAATTAGTAATACCCGTAGCGGTTTCAAAGGTGCTTTTATCTTGGTTTCCGCCATCTTCTCCGGGATTGCGTAGGCCCAATTGATGCCCCGTGTGTTTAACGGTTTCTTTGTTGGTGTGGCAGGAAAGACAGGTGGTAGAACCAACGTAAGTTGCGGAAGAAGAAGGCACGGTGGATACTTCAATATCAAGATCAAGCGCGGTATTGCTTAAATAGCGTGAGGTTCGGCAGAGGCTACCGCCTGGGAGATGCCCAGTATCAGTATCAGCGGGCTTTAAATAAATAAAATAAGTTCCCTCTGTGATCGTAGCAAAGCTGTAATCACCGTTCGAATCGGTGGTAGCGGTTTGATAGGTGCCTGTGGTGCAATTGCTTGATAAGTCTTCTAAGGGTTCGTCATCCGTGGCCGTTGGAGAAAATTCGTCGATGTCGAGGCCAATTTCGCTGATTGCGCTCGCTGGGATCAAACAAACCAGAGCGCCCACAACTGGATCACCCACGGTATTTTCTGCGGTACCCAAGATGCCGGTGGTTTGTGGGGTGGTGGCGGTTGTGCCGCAACCCGCTAGAAACACCACAAATACATAAGTTATAAATAGGCCGGATATTCTTTTTAGATTGAAGGTTCCACCGTTCATGGTTTTCCCCTTTAAGTTATTGATGACAGGTTTCACAAGAGTCTCCATTATCAGCGTGAGGTGCTGGGTTATGACACGTGCGGCAATTAACCCCAGACACATGAATAGCATTGTTAGGTTGAGCTGGCGCCGAGCTATGCGAGGGCGTGCTTTGATGACAGACGGCACATTTTTGAGCGCCAGAAGAAGACACGGGCACATGGCAGCTCAAGCAGTGATTGTTTTGCCTAGAACCCCAAAGGGCATTGTGATCCCTGGGTTCGGTTTCTGAGTGGCAACGTTCACAAAAATCGGCACTGTAGTGGCAGGTGGCGCATTTGTTGCGATCGAGGCCGACTGCCAAGCCATGGCCGCGTTGTTTCCAGAACATGGTGTGGTTTTGCGGTGGTTCTTGCATATGACAGGAGGTGCAAGAAGAATCGGTATGGCAGAGCGAACAGACATTTTGTTGTTGAAAGCCATATTTGGCCTGCGAGAATTTACCGTGTTCGCGCTCCCAAGCAATGCCGTGGCTGTCATGCACATTAGGGGATTTTTTCCAAGAACGAGCATCATCGTGGCATTCACCGCAATAGGTGTTGGAATTAACGTCTTTATGTTCGTCTTCCCATTTAGAAACGAAATTTTTATTGGTGTCACCCCAGGTGATAGAACGCTTACAATTCTTATTGGCCATCAAAAAAGTGACCGAGATTAAAAGTAGTAAGATGACTCTAAGTTTTAGAAATCCCATGTTAAACTCAACTTCATTTCGTGAAAGTTATCAAAGTCATTGTCTTCAAATTCGTAAGCGGCCTTGGCCTTGAGATTTTTCAAGATCTTGGCTTCGACATTGGCAAAATAGGTTTGCACATTGTCAGATTCGTTGCCAGTCAAGAGATTGTAGCGATAGAGATAAAAGGCCGTGCCAGCGCCCAGCTTCAAACGTTTTTTCAAAAGTTGTTGGCTAATGCCGAAAGAGCCACCGTAGTAGTCGTTTTTCAAGGTGTTATCGATGCCGTGGTAATAATCAAAGGTGGCGTTCATTTCAAGACCTTTGGCAAGAAAGTCTTGACTGCCGAGTGACACAAAGCCCCTGAGGTAGCCGTGGTTAAAGGCAGAAGCGGTTTGATTGTTGTCGAGCTTGCGCAGCACAAACCCGCCATCGACGCTAAACTTTTCCCCCAAGCCCTTGGTGACACTTAGGCCAGCTTGATTGTAGGGGACATAGGAACCGGCAATGCCAAAGGCGTCCCAATCGGTAACGCGAATGTCGTAGCCTTTGAGCAGTCTAAAATAATTGAGGCGAACGGTTAAGTCTTGCTCGGGGAATTGAAAGTTCAGAGCGGCTTCAGCATCGCGGACTTCATCAGAGAAAGAGGTAAAACGGCCATAGAGTTCGATGTTTTTGGTAAGGTTGGCCCAAAACGAGATTCCAAACAGATCATCTTCTAAATCACCTTGACTCACGCGAAAGCCAGAGGTTTGATCTTTTAAATGGGTGTAATCAAAACGCAGGCGCAGTTTGCTAATGGGGTTCCATTGTAAAGAGGCACCGGCCATCCAATCACCCCAATCCATGCCGATTTGATTTTCATAGAGGTGAACGGGGGTACCGCCAAAGACGGTGAGTACAAAACCCGCCAAGGGAACCGTTTCAATGGAGAGGCCATCGAAATAATGAGATTCTAACAGAAACAAACGCTGGCGGCCAACCCGCACATGATCGATGGGGCCAAGTTTGTTGATATTAAGATAGGCGTAATAAAGCCGGCCAACGGCCGCATCGGGAAAGCTATTGTAGATATCCGAAAAATAAGAATCGGTTTTTTTACCATCGAGATCAAAAATACCACCACCTTGGGCGGAGAAAGAGAAGCGATTGGCGCGAGGGTTGCCAACATTTAAAGTTAAGATAGATTCTAAGTCATTATCGGAAAAACCGTTGGTGGCTCGAAATTTGTACTTATTGGTGAGAGAACCGGAAACGAGATGTTTCTTTTTTTCTTCGGCCTTAGCCAAACTGACCACGCTTATCAAGAGGAGAAGGGCAAGGCTACGAGAGAGAAAGTTTTTAAGCTTTATCAACAAACGCATGCTTCTTTCTTTGCATTTTGGGATTGACTTGAGTAACTACACTTATTCAATACCACACAACTAAAAATTCTCTAAATGATTTAAACAATAAAAACTCATGATCTTCATCAGGTGTTTAGCTTTTTAAGTTTTTCAATCGCAATGCCCCTGTTTCAATGGGGATGGCAGCTTTGAGGAAGAGGGTGAAGAGTAATAGCCCCGTGGCCCAAATGCCAACACAAATTTGTAGTTCAATCCATGAAGGGAAGTATTCAACAATGTCGCCTAAGGGAGTGGGAATAAAACCAGGCACAATAAGCCCCATGCCTTTTTCAATCCAAATACCAATGAAGGCCGCTACCGCAGCGATGTTAATAAGTACCATGTTGCGACTGAATTTGGGGATGGCAAAACTTAAGGTGGCAAAAACATTTAAAGCAATGGCAGTCCAGATGAAGGGAACAAGCCCATGGTAGCCATGTAAACCAAAATAAAGATAACGAGCTGATTCGCCGTGGGTTGAATCGGTATAAAATTCTTTGAAAACTTCTGCTACGAGCAAAATGAGGTGGAAAAGTAGGGCCACGGCGACGATTCTTTTAAGCACAAGATAAACTTCTTGTTCCACATCTAAATGGGTGTATTTATCAAGCAGCTGCAAAGTTAAAATAATAAAGGCAGGCCCTACTGAAAAAGCCGCCGTAAAAAATCGGGGTGCGAGGATCGCTGCGTTCCAGTGAGGCCTTCCTCCCAAACCTACGTACAAAAAGGCCTCGACCAAAAGTAAAAACACCGCCCAGAAAATGGAAATGACAATAAACGGTTTGTAATAAAGATCGGAAGGGGGATGGCCTGTATATTTTTTGTAAAGTTCGTAGGCGGGGATGTGAAAATTTAAAAGTAAATAGCCGTTGAGCACGATGACATCCCAGCCCAACATCGATTGTGGCCAGTTCACCCGACCCCAAATGGGGAGGAGGTGCCAGAGGCGATCGGGGCGGCCCATATCAACAACGACAAATAAGAGGGCCACAATAATAGCTGCCACCGCCAAGAGCTCACCCACCAACACAATTTTTTTAACCGATTTTAATTTGTAAACATAAGCCGGAATGACCAACATGACCGCAGCGGCGGCTATGCCAACCACAAAAGCAAAGTTAGAGATATAGGCGCCCCATGAGACCTGATCACTTAAATTTGTGACAATAAGACCATGCCGCAATTGTTGGATATAGCCAACAACACCCAGGGCAATAAAAAAGAGCAAAATCAGCAGCCAAATATAATAACCCCTAGAACCCACGACAGACTGGCGAAGCATGGCTTTCCAAAAAATAAGATAGGTACGCATAAGATTTCCTAGTCATATATGGATCCCGGGTCAGGCCCGGGATGACGTCATGCCGGGCAAGCCTGCCCTGGACTTTGATCCGGGGACCCGGCATCCATTCATTAATCAAAGAAGTATAAGAATCGTGGCATGGTGTTTAATTCTTCTTTTAAAACAAAAATTCTTTTGTGTTGAATCACCGCTCGCACTTCGCTGTTGGGGTCTAAGATATTTCCAAATTTTCGAGAACCGGTGGGGCATACCTCCAAACAAGCTGGGTATAAGCCTTTGCGGGTGCGGTGTAGGCAGAAGGTGCATTTTTCCATGACACCGCGTGGCCTAATACGGTTTGATAGATAACCTTGATTGGGGTTGATTTCTTCGGGTGGAATTTTGGGATCCGTAAAATTGAACCGGCGAGCCTCGTAGGGGCAAGCGGCCTCACAATAACGGCAACCAATGCACCAATCGTAGTCGATCACCACAATGCCGTCGGGTTCTTTCCAGGTGGCTTCTACCGGGCACACCTTGACGCAGGGCGGATGCTTACATTGGTGGCACTGCACAGGCATATAAAATTTGTCTTTTTGCGGGACTTCTGCATGATCGTAATACATGTTGCCTTCATGCACATCGAGTGAGCCCTTGGGCATTTCCAGCACCTTAATATATTGAATTTGCGGATCCCGGGATTGGTTGTTTTCTTTAACGCAGGCATACACACATTTTCGGCAACCGATACATTTAGAAAGATTGAGGCAATAAACAAACTCAACGCCATTCATCGGTGGAGGGTCTTCAACTTTTACATCCACGCCGTAACGTTTTTTGGTTTCGGCCTCGATGCGAGCCAGCATGGCGGTTTTTTCTTGGGGCGATAATTCTTTATAATGTTTTTTGAAAAAATCACTTAGCGAAAAGGCCTCTGCTGTTTTGCTGGGGGCAACCGTTGCCAGGGCCGTTCCTACGGCAAGACCTTTAAGAAAAGAACGTCTTGGCACTTCTTGATTTAGGGCCCTTGCTAAAAGCTCTGAACTTCTATTTTCTTTTTTTTCATCCATCATAAAAGCTCCTAATGCCCTGCTTGATGTTCTACCTTATGTTCCTTCGGGGCCTTTTTCCCTCTCGGCAGTACAGGGGGTGGCATAGGTTTTAAGGCTTTAAATTTGGGCCCGTGAGAATTGTGGCATTCGGTACAGCTAGTGGCCTGGGCCTCGGCCGGGCTAACCCATTTACCAACCCTTCTTCCATGGATGTTCTTTTTCCAGTCGCGTAAAATTGTGCCATGGCATTGGCCACAAACCACATAAGCTTCGTTAAAAGTTACGATCTGGCCGTTTTGTGCGGTTAAATGAAGATAGTCTTTTTCGTGATGACAGGTGTGACACCAACGTTGGTCTTTATCGCCATTTTTGAAATGGGCGGCCATTTCAATGTGTTCTTCTTTTAATTCTCTTTCTTGATTGTTGTAATCTTTGTCTCCCATATGACAGTCGGTGCAAGGGTACATGTTAAGTTTAGGGATGCGTGGGATGACGGGAAAACTCGGAAGACTTTCAGGGGCGCTTTCGGTTGATTCAGGGGTTGGGGGCTCGGCCCACAGCGGTTGGTAGGTTGAAACTATAAAAGCTAAGCCCATGGCCAAGCCCGTTAGTTTTCGATAGTTGAGTTTCATAGCTTCTTTTAAATTAAGCTCAATGGGGTTTTAGCTCAATGGGTATGCTCAGCCACTCATATGATTAAGATCAGCCAATTTTCAGAGTCTTTCCCAGGGCTTATCTGAGAATTCTCCGGGGTAGGATTCTTCGCGTTGCAATCTTAATTCGCCGGTGTGAATGGGGATGGCGGCTTTAAGAAAAATCGTCAGCAGGAAAAGCCCAATGGCCCAAATGCCGGCACACACCTGAATTTCGACCAGAGATGGGGTGTATTCCACAACATCGCCCAAGGGAGAAGGAATAAAGGCAGGGACAATCAACCCCATTCCCTTTTCGATCCAAACCCCCACAATGGCCGCCACGGCGGCAACATTAATGATGATTTGGTTCCTCCCTAATTTTTGGATCGCGAAAGTTAGGGTGGAAAAAATATTCAAACCAATAGCCGTCCAAATGAAAGGAACTAGTAAGTGGTTTTCGTGCAGCCCCAAAAATAAATATTTGGCCGAAGCGCTATGCCCTGAATCGGTGTAGAATTCTTTGAAGACTTCAGACATGAGTAAGAACAAATTGATGATCATCGCCACCGCGATAATTCTTTTTAAAATATGATAAGCCTCTTTTTCCACGTGAAAGCGGCTAAATTTTTCGACGACTTGTAAGGTCAAAAGAATAAAACAGGGACCTACGGCAAAGGCAGAGGCCAAAAATCGTGGGGCAATCACCGCGGAGTTCCAATGCGGTCTACCCCCTAAGCCTTGGTATAAGAACGCGGTGACGGTATGAATACTAATGGCCCAGAAAATAGAAATGAAAATAAAAGGTTTGTGATAAGCCTCTGAAGGAGGTTCACCTTTATAGTCTTTGTAAAGTTCGTAGCCGGGAATATGCAAATTCAAAAGCAAATATCCATTGAGCACCAAGACGTCCCAAGCGAGCATCGACATGGGCCAGTTCATCCGGCCTAAACCGGGGATGAGGTGCCAAAGGCGATCGGGTCGGCCCATATCAACCATTACAAACAACATGGCCATAATAATGGAGGCAACGGCCAAGAGCTCACCAATCAGCACGATTTCTTTGATGCATTTAAATTTATAAATATGAGCTGGGATGACCAGCATGACGGCGGCTGCGGCCAAACCTACGATGTAGGTAAAATTGGCGATGTAGGCACCCCAAGAAACTTGATCGGTCATGTTGGTGACAATAAGGCCATGCTGAAATTGTTGAATATAGCCTGCAATCCCAATGACAATGAAAATCGATAAAAACCCAAGCCAGGCATAATAAAGTTTGGGGCCGAAGATGACTTGTTTGATTAAATCTTTCCAAAACAAAAAATAGGTGGGCATGGTCCACGATTCTCAAAATAAAAAAGCTAGGCAGGCTTGATCATCCTGCCTAGCTTCTGAATATTTTCGCTTATTGTGCGGCTAGTGCACTCACCAGCGTTTCAAGTTCTTCTGGAGTGCCGGCAAAACGTTTCTTGTGGTCTTTGCCATCGCGTTGAACTTCTTTATTCAACCACTTTTTTAGGTATTCTTTTTTGTCGCCCGTTACTTTGTCTGACAACTTGGAGAGGTCAGGTTTAAACTTGGGGTCGGGGGGTGGGGCGTCTGGTTCAGCAGGTAATTTCTCAACCCCTTGAGCTTTCCATTCGTGGCACTTATTGCATTTTTGTTTAACAAAAATGTCTTTAGCACCCGCATAAACAGAACTACTGAGTAAAAAAGAGAACAAAGCCAGTAGGCTCATGAGCATGACTGGTTTTGATTTATGATTTCTCATCGCAATCCTCCATTTGATAAATAAGATTATTCTTAACTAAGCGGTGCCCACATTAGATCCAACGAAGCCAGAAGGCAAACAAACAAATCATGTGTTTATATGATTGAGATCATCAATGATGATATCAATTGGGGAACCAAGGCGGTGGCAAGGGCGGAGCCATTAAACTTTGAAAATCTTCTTGGGTTGTATTGTAAACTTTGACTTCGTCGATCCTACCATTAAAGAAATTACTGCCGGTGTTCCAGTTAAAGGCACCCATAGGCGGTGGTGGCCATTCTTGAATGCAGGGTTGTTCATTGGAGCTTGCCCCAACGGTAAAAGGCACACAGGTGGCTTCATCTTGGCCAGCCTGGATTTGCGTTTCTTGAGCGTTGGGTTGCAACAAGCCACAGACATTAGGATCGGCAGCCGTACTTTGCACCCCATTAATATAGATCTTTATTTTTTGGACAGCGTCGCCATCAAAGGTAGCACCTACGTGCGACCAGCCATTAGCCGGGATGGCGACATTGCTGCAGGCCCCGCGCCAGGTATTGTTGCCAACTGCTACTTTAAACACAACTCGCATCGCCTCTCCATCAGGGATTAGGTAGAGGCTATAATTAACAGTAGGGTCTTCACTGGCATTGGAGAGGATGGTAAAGTTTTGAATCGGGGCAACATTGGGAAAAACCCAAGCCATCACCGAGGCATTGTTTTTCATTTCAAAAAATTGATGAGGCCCAAACACCGAGGGTGGCCAAACACTATGAGTTACACCTAATTCCAAATAATCATTTTGACCATCGAGGTTAACACTGCAACCATAGGCATTTTTATCTTCCAAAGCCCCCAGCGCCACGCATTGCTGAGTGATTTGGCTTAAAACATGGAGGTGGCCAAAATTCACATCCACATGGGTGGTGTTATCATCGGTGGGTGAATTGAGGTCAAAGCCGCGGGCATTTTGATGGTAATGTCCTGAATCTTCCAAGGCATAGAGATTGAGATTCGGATTATTTGAATTAACTCGATCAAAGCGCAAATAGGCGACGAGTTCAGAATTAAAAATCAGCGTGGTGTTATTGGGGTTGTTAATATCCCCATTTTTATTTTTCTCCATTCCATGGATGGAGCCCGGCATATAAGCCTGCGGTGGGTTTTGGCCGTAACCGTGACAGCTCTCACAATGCTGACCAATTCCTGACATGCTGATCATGTACTGGTCTACTTTATGGCAAGTCAGGCAAAGGTTATTCCATTTTGAATCTGGAGTAGAGGTGCCATTAAGGTTGGAACGAATCAAGTTTTTATTAACAGAGCCATGGGCCTCGTGACAATCGGTGCACGAGAGCACGTAATTAAAACCGGCTATTCTTTTGCCTTGATCGTAGGGTGGAAGCAGCCGTTGCATAAAACCCTTGCCCAACGGCGTTTTGGGCCAACCCTCCGTTGCATCACCGCAGGCCGGGTCGTTAGGGCATTTAGAGGCAGGTAAGTTGGCTGGGTAACGCCCATGGGGGTCGCTATCCCAACTTTTTTTCGAATCGTCCCATCCAGGGCCATCATTTAGCCCAAAAGGTGAGGGACCTGGCTCCGCGTGGCAATCGGTGCAAAAAGTGACATAGTCGGGCAACTGATTGCCAGGGCCGCCAGCGGCATCTTGAAAATTCCCCGCTTGATTGAACGATGAAGCGAGCGCTACCCCTGCGTAACTACTCATTTTTTGGTCATTGCTCACGCCCCAAAGGGTGTCGCCCATGGCGCGGGGATTTTCGGTTGGATCGCTTGCTAAATCAGGTCGTGTGATGGGAGATTTGCCGGCTTCGGCATCCCAATATTTCCCCGTGACCACGTGTGGGTTGTGGCAGGTGGTACATTGCAGGGTAAAGGTTTTCTCGTTGGGGTCCCCTGCGTTGATGGTAAACTGGGTCCCTAAATTGTGCATGCTTGCCGTATCGCCTTCTAAACTAAAGGCCTGTTGGATGTTGTTGGCCAGTTCATTTCCAGATAAGGCTTGGTTCAAAACTTTTTCATCAGTGTGGCATTGATCGCACAAGTTGTTGATGGGCCCGGCCACGCTCAACATCTTTTCAATATCAGAGCCGTGACCATTGCTGTGACACCCGGTTTTGATGCCGTCGCCTAAACACGACAAGGGTTTGTTGCTATTGGCTTGATAATTAATTTGGTTGTGAGCGGAATCAGCCCACAGGCTACCTTCTACACCCTTAATGTTAGGCACCGTTTTGCCATCGTTAAAGGGGGTTAATCCACCGTGGGCGGTGGCACCGTCTTGGTCATGGCAGTTGACACAGAAAGCCTCAACACTTTCAGGGTCTTGAGGGTTGAAATTATAAACCATGCCAACGCCTGCATCGGGGTCTTTAAGTTTTACCACCCCTGACCAGTGGTCGTTCATATAATGACAAGTGAGGCAAGTTTCTTGATTGACCTCTCCACTGGCATGATGTTGGCCAAGAGAAAAATCACCGCCTGGGCCTACAATCTTGCGACGCCCGGCTTTAGCTTGATCGTGACAATCAAGGCAACTCAGTTTGTCGTGACAACTGTTACAAGATTGGGGTGTGCCTTCAAGGGCCACATTATTACTAGATACGTGACATTTCTGACAATCTTGGATGGCTTCGGGTTTAAGTTGTTGGCCATGAATATCTTTCCACACATTGTTATGGGGAAAGTTGTGGCAAGTGTAACAGCTTTTACCTTGCATGACTTTGTCGTAGTTATTGCCATGACAGGTTTTGCAAGATTCTGGATCAGAGGCAAAGGCAGTCGGGTGAGCGGTTTTGTCGGCCCAATTTTCAGGGTGATAGGTCCAGGGTTTTTTACCCGAAGTGCCCGTTTCGGCGCCGGTTGAACCACCCTCGGGTTCGGTCTCACCCGTTCCGGTTGGGTCAGAATCCGCGGGTTCATTAGAACCGCTACCACAACCATAAGGGCCTATAAAAAGGATCAACAAAAACAAAAACGGCAAAAATTGACAATAGGGCAAACGCCCTCTTCTGGGTAGCATGGCGCTATTAAGCATGTTGCAGATCCCTAAAAAAAACAAATGATGCAAATCATCTCAGGATATGATGTTTTGCAGAGACAGTAGGGGAATTCTTATCCTAGGTCTTTACTTCCTAAAATGAGGATGATATGGCCACAAAGCCTGTTAAGAAAAATGGAAGGATCTACAAAAAATGCGAATAATCTTATGTGGTTTAGCCTTGTCTGTGGCTATGGGCTTATTAACGGCTTGCCAAGATGGGCGATCGGTCAAAACTCACTCGGTTCCTAAAGAGGTTCAACCACCTACCTCGATGTCTTCTCCTCATGGTCAATCTTCACCTGAGCTAACCATTAGTCAAGGTCAAGCCCAAGGACATGGCACCTTGCATTGGAAAACCCCTCAAGATTGGCAAGAAAAACCCTCGAGTTCGTCCATACGGTTGGCCAGTTTTATGGCACCAGGAAAAGATGGGAACCCAGACAGTGCTGCGGATGTTTCAATTGTGGTCTTGGCAGGGCAGGCCGGTGGGGTGATCGCTAATGTGAATCGGTGGCGTGAGCAAGTGGGTTTGGGCCCCTTGAATGAAGGGGAGTTAGAAAAAGTTACCCAACGAGCCAAGGGGGCCTTGGGGCCTTTTGCTTGGTTTAAAATTATCAACGATGCAAATCCCAGTGCTGCGATTTTTGTGGCCTCGATTGCTATGGCCGATCAAGTTGTTTTTGTAAAAATGGCAGGCCCTGAAGAAACTCTTGTTTATAATCAAAGTAAGTTTGTGAGTCTTTGCCAATCGCTTGCCAAAAGATAAAGGTATTGATTAAAGATGACCGTTCGTCGCTCCAAATTAAAAAAAATTCTTCAAAACATCGCTGAATTTTTAACTCAAACCGAAATTGTTTTCTATTGTCTCTTTTGGCTAATGGTCTTGGTGGTGGTAGGGACTATTGCGCAAAGATATGTTGGGTTGTTTCAAGCCCAACAACAATATTTTTCTTCTTTTATTTTATGGTTTGGGCCGGCGCCCTTGCCGGGTGGTTATACAACGTTAGGGATTATTTTTATTAATTTAGTTTTCTTTTTAATCTTTAAAAGTGTTTGGAAGAAAGAAAACTTGGGAATTATTATTACCCATCTGGGGGTTTTATTGTTGCTGGTGGGGGCTTTTCTTACTGCAGGGTTTAGTACCGAAGGTAGTATGGTGATTCAAGAAGGGGCGACTTCTAACTTTGTGAGAGATTATCATAACGTAGAATTGGTGGTGAGGGATACTTCACCCGAAGATAGTGACCAAGAAACTAATTTTACCCAAGGTTGGTTGAAACCCGGTTCGGTTTTAAAAACCGATCTACTGCCTTTTAAAATCCAAGTGTTAAGTTTTTGCAAAAATTGTGACCCGATTCGTCGCAATCAACCAGCCGATTTGTCTTACCGTGGTTTTGCTAAAAATTTTGATCTGGCGTCACTTCCCTTAGATAAAGAAGACGAGCGTAACCGTGCTGGGATATTTTTTAAAATCGATGGGGCTGATACCTTAACCAATGGGACCTATGCCTTGCTAGAGTTCATGCCGGTTGCCCAAACCCTGCGGGTGGGTGGTAAAATTTATGAATTAGAAATCAGAAGGGCCAGAACCTATTTGCCGTTTCGCATTCATTTGATCGATTTTGAAAAACAAATTTACCCTGGTACCAATAAAGCGCGAAGTTACAAATCAGTTGTCACACTGATTGATGAAGGCATTCAGCAACGCAGTGTGATTCAAATGAATCAGCCCTTGCGGTATAAAAATTATACCTTCTTTCAAGCTTCTTTTATTGAAGGTGATGGGCAAGAAACCACGGTTTTAGCGGTGGTGAAAAATGTGGGCAGGCTATTTCCTTATATTTCGAGTTTGATCATGTGCATTGGGTTATTGGTTCATTTGCTCATTCAAGTTCCCAAACTTATTTTTAAGGCAAAATCGCGATGAGAATAAAGGTGACTCCTAAGAAAATTTTTCTGAAGCGGGCTGAGGCTTTCCGGGGTCCGTGTCGTCCGGCGGTTACGGCCGCCGGACGCACTCAAAGTCTCGGCTTCCATGGCATCATATCCATGGATATGGAAGCCGGAGTTTATCCTGAGCGAAGCGACAGGGACAAACCCCTGCAAGCCTCAGCCCGCTTTAGAAAAATTTTCTTAGGGGTGACATTTATATTAGCAATTTTTTTATCTCCCCAAGCTAGGGCTGAGCCTTTGTCTTATTTGCCGTTGGGGAATATCCCCGTGTTGCATGAAGGCAGGCTTAAACCCCTAGATACCTTTGCGCGAGTGAATCTCTTGCCGCTCTATGGCAAAAGTTCCCTTAAAGATTTAAGGGCGCTCGATTGGTTAGGGGAAGTGTTGTTTGACCAAGAATCGGCCTATCAAAGAGAAATCTTTGATATCAAAAACCCTGAGGTGTTGGCAGCGCTTGAATTGCCCAGGCGGGAAAGCAAAAAATATTCTTTTTTAGAAGTCAAAAATGCCTTGGCGAAAATTCAAGACACCCTTACGAGTATTCATCGCAAGAGCGAAGAAGAACGCACCCCGGCTCAAAACCAATTGGCCCAATTGTATTTTAAGGTTTTGAATTATTACGATTTGAGCAATTCATTTTCATTAATCACTCCGCAATTTAAAATTCATTCGACCAAGCTGGCCGCTGAATTGGGTTTAGAAGCCGAAAAAGATTACAACTACATGGAAATGCTGCGGGTCGATCAACTTTTGCAAAAAAAGATGGAGGCTATCAAGGCTAAAAAAGGTGCTGCGGTGAGTGACGAAGAAAAAGAAGTGACGCACTTGTCTTTTCAAATGTTTCAAATAAGGCAGGGTGGGCAGTCAGAAATTTTTCGTATCTTTCCACCGCAATGGCAAGGCCATGCTGAAGAATGGTTTTCTCCCTGGGCTTTGGTTTTGCAAGGGCAGGGTTCGCCTGAGAGCGCAAAGTATTTAGGGTTTTGGAAAGACTTGGCCTATGCGGTTAAACAACAAGATGCAACAAAAATTAAACAGGCCTCCGCGGCTATTTCGCAATACACCCTCAATTTCCCTGAAGGGGTTTTTTCAGCTTCCATTTTAAATTTAGAGGTTCGTTACAATCATCTCGATCTTTTTACCAAAAGTTTAAGTTTTTATATTCTAGCGTTTCTTTTGCTCACCCTAAGCTGGATTGCTTGGGAGAAAAAGGCAAGGTTCTTGGCTTTTATGGTTCTCTTGCTAGGTGGCGCGCTTCATCTGGCCGGCGTGGTGTTGCGCATTATCATTATGGCTAGGCCACCCGTCAGCAACCTTTACGAATCGATCGTGTTTGTGGGTTTGATTGCGAGTGTGTTTGGCATTATCCTCGAATCAAAACGTAAAAATGGGCTGGGCATTTTGATCGCAACGGTGGTGGGGGCAACGCTGCATTTCTTGGGCAATGCCTATGCGAGCGATGGCGACACCATGGGGATGTTGGTGGCTGTGCTCAATACTAATTTTTGGTTAGCCACCCACGTGGTGACAATTTCGATCGGCTATGGTTGTTCTTTTGTGGGTGGCGTGGTGGGCCATGTTTATTTGATCCGCCGTTTATTGCCTTCTACCAAAGAAAGCCGTTTAGAAGAACTTTACCAAGCCATGATGGGTATCGCCTTGTTCGCCCTTTTCTTTTCCTTGTTTGGTACTATTTTAGGAGGTATTTGGGCCGATCAATCCTGGGGCCGCTTTTGGGGCTGGGACCCTAAAGAAAATGGGGCTTTACTCATTGTGCTTTGGCTCATTTGGTTATTGCACGGCCGTATTTCAGGGCAGATCAAGGCCTTAGGGTTTGCGTTGGGGATGGTGATCATCAATATTATTGTTGCCCTCGCTTGGTTTGGGGTGAACCTCTTAAATGTTGGCTTGCATTCTTATGGTTTTACCCAAAACATCGCCACCAACCTTGCACTCTTTTGTGTCGGCGAGTTACTTTTCGGTTTGGTTTTTTATTTTTTAAATAAGCGACGTCGAGTTAAACCATGGCGAAATGGATTATAACCTTTTCAGTTTTTGTTATTGTAGTCGTTTGGGGTTTTTACCACACCGGCGTGATTGTTGAAGATACGCATGAACCCCAAATTCCCAAGTGGCATTGGCAGAACCGCCCGGCCCCTACCGTAACCTTTACTCAATTAGATAATAGCCAGCTTTCACTCGAAAAACTAAAAGGCAAAATTATATTATTAAATTTTTGGGCCTCATGGTGTGGCCCTTGTCTGCAAGAGTTTCCTTCGTTAATGAAATTGGCCCTTGAATTTGGGGGTGATTTAGAACTGGTGGCTATTTCCAATGACACTTCAACCGACGAAATAAAAAAATTTCTCAACCAATTTGAAAAAGATTATAGTGCGGTGTTACAGGGCCCCAATGTGCATATCGTTTGGGACAAAGAAATGGTTATTTCGCAGGAAAAGTTTAATATCATCCGAGTGCCTGAAACGATTATCATCGACAAAAATTTAAATATGGTTCGCAAAATTGTAGGAGCCATTGAGTGGGATGGCCCTGAGATGCGCCAATATCTTTCCACTTTACGCTAGTTTCAATTATGCATGATGACTTTCATTCTCATCCCGAATGGCCCGAGTTGATTCGCATTGGATTGGTGGGTGTTGCCATCTTAGCGGTTTGGTTTCATTGGTTTGAGCCTTTCACGCAGTTTAGTTTGGTCGGGGTTGTGGCCACTCTGCTGGGTGGTTATCCTATTTTCCAAGAAGCCTTTTCCTCCCTCAAGAAAAAACAAATGACCATGGAACTTTCCATGACCATAGCATTGGTTGCAGCTTTGGGTATTGGGGAATTTGTAACAGCCTTGGTCATTGTGTTCTTCGTGTTGATCGCTGAAGTGCTGGAACATAAAACGGTTGGAAAAGGGCGGGCAGCTATTCAGTCGCTGCTTGATTATTTGCCTCAACAGGCTGTTGTGGCTCGAGGCGGCCATATTAGCGAGATTCGTGCGGTTGAACTCCTCATAGGCGATGGAGTGGTCATTAAACCTGGTTCGCGCATTCCGGTAGATGGCGTGGTTACGAGCGGACATTCTTTTGTAGATCAATCAACGGTTACGGGTGAATCACTTCCTGTTGAAAAGGTAACGGGCACAAAGGTATTTGCAGGTACCATGAATCAATCGGGGGTTTTGGAGGTGCAGGCCACGGGTATTGGCGAAGACACGGCCTTTGGTAAAATCATTCAAGCCGTGGAGTGTGCAGAGAAGCTTCGTGCACCTATTCAAAAAATAGCTGATCGATTGGCAAGCTATCTTGTCTACTTTGCCTTAGGGTGTGCAGCCCTGACCTACTTTTTAACCCGCGATGTTCGGGCCACGATTTCGGTCATTATTGTCATGGGGGCTTGTGGCGTTGCAGCGGGTACACCGCTTGCCATCTTGGGTGCGATTGGGCTGGCTGCGCGACAAGGGGCCATTATTAAGGGCGGAATTTATTTGGAAGCGCTGAATGCAGTGGACACCATTGTCTTAGACAAAACGGGTACCTTGACCCTTGGGGCGCCAGAGGTGATCCATGTTGTGCCTTGCTCAGGGTATGATTCACAAACGGTTCTTCAAACCGCTGCCATGGTGGAGCATTTCTCTGAACATCCATTGGCCAAAGCGATTGTTGGCAAAACGACGGGTACGTTAAATGAGAGGCCAGAGCGTTTTCATTACATTCCGGGGAAGGGTATTCTGTGTGAGTTACAGGGTCAGAAAGTGTTGGTAGGTAGTCGGGCGTTATGTGTAGACCATGGAGTCGATCTTGTGGGTTTGTCCTTTCCCCCAGGGCATCTAACCGAGGTGTTGGTGGCACGAGGTGGACACTTACTGGGAGGCATCCACATGGCCGACGTGTTAAGGCCTGAGGCCACAACCGCGGTGAGTCAAATGAAACACATGGGATTTGCAGTGGCGCTTTTAACGGGCGATCAAGTGAATATTGCCGAAGGTATTGCAAGGCAGTTGGGTGTTGATGAAGTGAGTGCTGAACTTTTGCCAGAGGAAAAATTGAATTGGGTGAAGTCTCGTATGGAGGTTGGAAAAAAGGTAGCTATGTTAGGTGATGGTATCAACGACGCACCCGCTCTGATGCAGGCCAATGTTGGCATTGCCATGGGTTCGGGCGCCGACATTGCGCGCGAGAGTGCCCATGTTATTTTACTTGGCAATGATCTGCTTAAGTTTGTTGATACGTTGAAGATTGCGAAGCGCTGTTACCGAATTATTATGACCAATTTTGTGGGCACCTTGCTGGTAGATGGCGTGGGCGTTGTCTTGGCAGCCTTGGGTTTTTTAAACCCGATCCTTGCAGCCCTCATTCACGTGAGTTCTGAGCTTGTTTTTATTCTCAATTCAGCCCGCTTGCTTCCTTCTCTCTCCCGTGGGTCTTCCAAGGATTTTCGAACCTTTCAGCAAAAACCATCCAAAGTATAAATTTGCAGGTGATGCAATAAAAAGACTAAAACCGCCAAAACACGTTAAGTTTTGAGCAAAGTAAAGATACGACCAATCGGTAAAAATATCACTAAGACGTACTCCAGCGACTAAAACCAGCCAATAGGGTTGGTTTTTCCATCGAAGGTAAGCGAGGATTTGCAGGAGTGCAAAGGCGAGCCAATTGCCGGCAGTCCTTCGTAGCAAACCCTGGGGATCCACATAGGGTGTACCATGAAAAAGGGTAAACCAAAATTGTGGAAGACAATAAGCGGTGAAAGCGAGGGTCATGTCTAATAAGATAAGGAATAAGAGAAGCGCATTTATTTTAGATGTTGTCATTGCAAACCCTTAAATTAATATAGGTCAAGTTTCAAAGACACGGGAAGTGGATACCGCGTGATCGCCTCTTCGGAATTTAATGTTTGGCACAAAGATTTTGCCTCTTGGGTTTTAAGGCTGAAGCGTTTATTTTGTCCCATGTCGCTCATGAAGAAGGAATCTAAATTTAATTTTTTAAAAATGGGAGTAAGGGCCATTTTTTGGGAAGGGTCTAATTCCAAATAAAAATCAAGATGGCCTATCTCCGTTAATAACATCGGGATATTTTCTAAAGATGTAACATTTAAAATTTGAACATCCAATTGGTTTTGGCTTAAGGGTGTTATTCGAGATAGTTTTAGTTTGCTAGCGCTGAGCCTCTTTTTAAGAATCCCAATAATGATCTCTTGTTGTTCAATATTGGGAATTGTCAAAATACCATGAAAGGTTTTCTTTGGCTCGCCGATTTTAGAGAAAGGGTTAGAAAAGCACTGCGTCAATTCAAACAAAACAAATAATAAAATAAGATAAATAAATTTGTGTTTCATCTGTTAAGCCAGCGAAATTGATTGCTTACTGTCTACTTTATAATTAACTTTTCTACAAACTTTTTGTCTAAAACCTTACTTGCTCCATTGCTACCCTCTTGACGGATCGATTCAAGAAAGTGTAAATAGGCGCCCATTGTTCTCTGGAGAATTGAATTTATGGATCTAACCGTACGCGATGTAGTTCGGTTATTTCAGGTATCTGAAAAAACGGTTTATCGTTGGATTAAAGAAAAGGGCTTGGCCGCCCATAAGATTCAAGATCAGTACCGCATCAGCCGTACTATGCTCTTAGAATGGGCACGAGCGAGCGGTTTAAAAATCCCCTTAGACATTTTGGAAGATAAGCAGGCTTTGTCTGAAGTGTCGCTCGTTAATGCGCTCTCAGAGGGGGGGATTTATTATGGAGTTCCAGGCAAAACCAAAGCCGAAGCCTTTGCTGCCTTAGCTCAATTGGTTAAGTTGCCAGTATCTTTTAAAGCCAATGAATTAGTTGAACTGCTGTTGGCCCGTGAAACTTTGGCCTCCACCGGAGTGGGCGAAGGCATGGCCATTCCCCACGTGCGGGATCCCATTGTTTTACCCATCACCAAACCCTCTTTATCGATTTGCTTTCTAACCAATCCTATTGATTTTGATGCCATCGATGGCAAACCGGTGCACACTTTTTTTCTACTGCTCTCCACCACCATTAGCGGTCATTTGCAATTATTAGCCAGGGTTGCTTATCTGCTACGTGATCCGTTATTGGTTGACATGCTGATTCGGCGCGAAACGAAAGAACCACTGCTAGAAAAAATCTGCTTGATTGAACGAGGCCTAGAAGGGCAGGGGAAATCATGATTTTTTTGCTAACATCCTTTGGGTGTTTTTTCATGGCTGCCGTTCTGGTGAGTTTATTGAAAAATCAAGATGCCAAGCGGCGGTGTTGTTGTGGCGGGGTTTTCGTGGGGTCAGTGCTTGGGTTGATCCCATCGATTCAGGTGTTGGCGAGCGGAAGGTCGTTGGCGCAAAACTTTGGTGCACCTATTCCCAGCTTGAACATTTCTCTTGGTGTCGACCCGTTGAGTGCATTTTTTCTAATCGCTATTTTTGTGCTCTCAGGGGTTATTGCCCTTTATAGTTTAGGCTATCTTAAGGGCCAAAACACTTTGTTTGGCAGTTTGCCTTTTTTCCCTTTGCTCATTCTCGCTATGGCGGCTGTGGTGATGGCGCGCGATGGCTTCTTTTTTCTGATTTGTTGGGAGGTCATGTCGCTTGCTTCTTTTTTTCTGGTAACCTCCGAACATGAAATCCGCGAGGTACGCCATGCCGGATGGATTTATCTTATTGCGACGCATCTTGCTACAGCTTTACTGATGGCCTTTTTCGTTTTGCTCTTTAAGCAAGTGGGGTCCTTTTCATTTTACGATTTCGCTAGCTTCGGGGCATTGTCTCCACGCTTGGCGGGTGTTTTATTTCTCTTGGCTGTCGTTGGCTTTGGCACCAAGGCCGGTATTTTTCCTTTTCATGTTTGGCTCCCCCATGCTCACCCCGCAGCGCCGAGTTATATCTCGGCTCTTATGTCGGCGGTGATGATCAAAACCGGCATTTATGGAATCTTGCGGGCTTTAACATTTTTAGGTGCACCTCCATTATGGTGGGGAGAAGTTTTGTTGGGCTTAGGTATTTTGTCGTCTGTGCTGGGGGCTCTCTATGCGCTGGTTCAAAAGGATCTTAAAAAACTTTTGGCCTATTCGAGCGTCGAAAATATTGGCATCATCGTGATGGGCATAGGTTTAGGCCTTATCGGAGTCACCCGTCAAGAATCGATAACAACGTTGCTAGGATTTGGGGGTGCCCTCTTGCATGTGTGGAACCATGCCTTGCTGAAGGGAGGGCTTTTTTTAGGCGCCGGCATTATCGTGCATGTCACCCACACCCGAATTTTAGAACGTATGGGTGGGCTGATTAAAATAATTCCCACCACCGGGGGCTTGTTTATCTTTGCTGCTTTGGGGATCGTTGGTTTGCCACCCTTGAATGGGTTTATCAGCGAATGGTTACTTTATCAGGGCTTGTTTCACGGCATTCAAAGTTTTACTGGTTTTTCAATCTTTCTATCGATTGCTGGGATTGTTGGCATTGCATTGACGGGTGGGCTTATTTTAGCTGCCTTTACTAAAGTGATCGGAGTGGCGCTTTTAGGTGAGCCACGTGACCAAACACTCTATGAAAGGAAAAAATCTTCCTGGACACATACGTTTCCATTAATAGGCTTGGCTGCTATCTCCCTTAGTATTGCGATTTTTCCACAAGCCGTTTGGCCTTGGATTATTGCGACTCTTCAACCCTATCATGCGTTTATTTTACCAGACCCAACGGCTAATATATTTCTTTCTTTGCGATTCATCGGCAGCCTAGGTTTTATTTTACTCATCTTTTGTGCCGGGTTGATTTTGCTGCATCGGTTTCGCATTGTTAAGCTTGGAGAAAAACAAAGTGTCACCTGGGATTGTGGCTACCGTGCTCCCTCACCACGGATGCAATATTCAGCTTCTTCTTTTGCCGAATCACTCGCGGTTATTTTCCGTGGCTTACTCAAGCTCGATTGGAATATCAAAAAACCAACCGCGCTTTTCCCAGCCACAGCGCAGTTTTCAGAATATAGTGAAGATCGTGCCGAAGCTAATTTGTTTAGGCCTCTCTTTGCCAGCGTTGCGAATCTATTTGCCATGACGCGCAAGGTGCAACCAACGAGAATTCAGTGGCACCTGGGGCTCATTTTTATGGTTTTGCTTTTGCTATTTTTCTGGGAGGTGTGGTTTGGAATTTAAAATTTACACCTGGGCCGTTCATTTTTTTCTGCTGCTTTTTTTGCCACCTTTTTTTCTTGGGGTGATTGCCAAAACCAAGGCTTGTTTTGCCGGTCGTAAGGGGCCACCCCTTTTTCAAGTTTATTATGACTTATATAAATTATGGAGCAAGGGCGTGGTCTACAGCCGGTCTGCTTCCTATGTGCTTCGGATGGCAGCACCGATTATTTTTTCTGTCATTCTCTTGGGTGGCCTGTTGGTGCCCGTTGTGGGGGCAAGCCCCATTCATTTTGAAGGCGACTTCATTCTCTTGGCTTATCTTTTTGGAGTGGGGCGATTTTTTACCATCTTGGCAGCGATGGATGTGGGTTCAAGCTTTGAAGGCATGGGCGCTGCCCGCGAAGCCACTTTTGCCGCCCTCACCGAGCTCGCATTCTTCTTGATAGTGGTCTCGTTAGTCGCCATGACGCACTCGACTTCATTAAGTGGTATGCTGGCGTGGGCAAAAAATCACTTCCTTTGGGCACCAGCCTATTTAATTTTAGCCGGGGCTTTTTTCTTAATCTTGCTAACTGAAAATTCACGCATGCCGATTGATGATCCCACCACTCATTTAGAACTTACCATGATTCATGAAGTGATGATTTTAGATTACAGTGGCCCCGATTTAGGACTCATCCTCCACGGGGCGGCGATGAAACTGTTCTTATTTATAGCGTTGCTGACCTCTCTCTTCTGGCCTCCCACTGAAACTTCTTTTTGGCTAGCACTTGGCAGTTCAGTTTTGAAAATGACGGGCGTGGCCATTTTGATTGGCGTGGTGGAGTCGGCCAACGCTCGTTTGCGTCTTATTAAAATTCCACAACTATTGATTGCCAATTTTGTGGCCACCGCTTTTGCCCTGGTCATCATTCTTATGGGAAAGGGTTAAGTTTTATGGAATGGCTTTTGATAGGGATCATCTTTTCCACATTTTTTATTCTTGGTTCGGGAAGAATTACTTCTTGTATTCGAGCAGCAGCGATGCAAGGGGCGTTGCTTTCACTACTTCCCATGGTGGTTCGTGGGTCGTTAGTTGACCCACATAGCTTGGGATTATTCGTAGGGACTTTTCTCATCAAGGCTATATTAATTCCCTTTATGTTGTTTCGCTCCATGCGCGAGGCTTCTATTCGCGAAGAAATAGAACCCACGGTGAGCCTGCATTTATCGCTATTGGCCGGGGGTCTCGTGGTGGTGATTGCTTTTTCAGGGGTGTTCTCTAGGCTGCCGGGTGCTAACACCCCTCTGATTGTTCCCGCGGCTCTATCCATGGTGCTGTTAGGGTTTCTACTGCTGGTGAGTCGCAAAAAGGCGGTGACTCAAGTGATTGGTTTTTTAGTTTTAGAAAATGGGGTTTTTCTTTTTGGAATGACACTGGTTAAAGAATTTCCAATCACTGTTGAAATGGGAGTTTTGCTCGATCTCCTGGTGGGTGTGTTTGTCATGGGGATCATGATCTACCACATCAACCGAACCTTTGATCATATCGACACGACGTTGCTAACTTCTTTGAAGGACAGTTAAATGATGCCCGTTGCCCTGGTGGCTTTGCCAATATTGTTAGGACTGTTGACGCTCTTCATTCGAGGAGAAGCGAAGCGAAGGCTAAGGCGGTTTTTTCTTGTCGTAGGGGCGGTTTTTCATTTCGGAGGCGTTATTTCCCTTCACCTTCGATCAACCGAAAATTTGCTACAAGGGTTTATTCAGATCGATGCGTTGGGCCTACTTTTTTTAACTATCATCAGTCTACTTTTTTTCTTAGTGGCTATTTATAGCCTTGGTTATTTTCAGCATGAACGTGAAAAATATACCGAAGAAGGGGTCAGCCACCTCTATGTGCCTTGCATGCTTTTTTTTCTAGCGGCTATGACGCTGGCTACGCTAGCTTCACAAGTCGGGGTGCTTTGGATTGCCATTGAGGGCACAACGATTGCCTCGGCACCGCTCATTTATTATCATCGCCATCATCAGGCGCTAGAAGCGGCATGGAAGTACCTACTCATGTGTTCGGTGGGCATAGCCATTGCGCTCTTGGGGATTTTCTTTGTGATTGCTTCTGGCAAGGGAAGTGTAACCGATCTTTCTTTTTCAACCTTCATAGCCAACGCCGCTTCATTAGATCATCGCTGGTTGCGGATTGGATTCATTCTCATCTTGGTTGGGTTTGGCACCAAAATGGGATTAGCCCCACTTCACAACTGGCTGCCCGATGCCCACAGCGAGGCTCCATCCCAAGTTTCAGCACTATTATCCGGGGCCTTGCTTAATTGCGCCTTTCTGGGGATTTTGCGTTTTTACCAAGTTTTAATGGCAGCAGGGTTGAGCGATTTTGCGCAAAAACTTTTAGTTTGCTTTGGCTTGATTTCGCTTTTTGTCGCAGCGGTTTTTATTACCGGGCAACGCGATTATAAACGAATGCTCGCCTATTCGAGCGTTGAACACATGGGGATCATGGCTTTGGGGGTAGGGTGGGGCGTTCAGTTTGGCACGCTCTTGCATGTGATCAATCATTCCCTTACCAAGGGTTTGCTATTTTTAACCGCCGGACAAATTTTGATTGCTTATCGCACCAAAAATGCCTTCGAGGTGCGTGGCCTTTTGAAAACCGTGCCTGAATCGGGTTGGCTTTTTTTAATTGGGGGCCTTGCCATTGCAGGCTCTCCGCCGTTTAGCCCCTTCATTAGTGAATTTTTAATCCTGCGTGGCGGGCTTAACCAAGGTTATTGGCTGTCGAGCTTTTTTTATCTTTTGTTTTTGGGAATCATCTTTGTTTCAATGTCGAGGATTGTTTTGCGAATGGTACAAGGGGAGCGGCAACAACTTTCCTTTCGTCATGAATCCTCTTCGCGACTGATCTTTTTCCCGCCCATCTTGCTAGCCCTCTTGGTCTTGGTTTTTGGCCTTTACCTGCCAGCCCCTATGATTTCTTTTTTGCAAGCCGCGGCGCATTTAATCGGTGGGGGTTTATGAGTTTTCATTTTCTTACCACCAAAAATTCCGTATCGGTTTCAGAAGCCGACATTCCCATCTTGAGCGAAGCGGATTGGCGGCATTGGATTTTAGAGACTTGCAAATCGGGTGAAGGAAGAATCGTTTCGCTCTTGGGTGTTGCAAAACAAAACGACGTTTTAATCTACGGAATTTTAGGCATCGATGCGAAAGGTGAGTTACAGATCGCGGGGTTACATCTTGAAAATAAAAGTTATGCTTCACTAACCCCTGAACTCCCCGAGGCCCATCTTTTTGAAAGAGAGCTGGCGGAAGAAAATGGGATTACTCCTAGCGGGCACCCTTGGTTAAAGCCCGTTCGCCAACAAACAAACTTTCCTTTTTATAAAGTAGAAGGTGAAGAAATCCACGAAGTAGCCGTAGGGCCGGTTCATGCAGGGATCATCGAGCCTGGGCATTTTCGATTTCAGTGCCATGGCGAAAAAGTTTTTCATTTAGAAATACAATTGGGTTATCAGCAACGTGGGGTTGAAAAACTTTTGGTCGTCGCCGCTCCGCTTAAGCGTGCCGTGCTGGCTGAATCGATTGCCGGGGATACGGTCATGGGCCATGGCTTGAGTTACTGCCATACCATCGAAGGGCTTTCTGGGGTTTCAGTTTCACAGCGGGCCAAAGGGCTGCGAGCCATTGCCTTAGAATTAGAAAGGCTGGCCAATCATGCCGGAGATCTGAGCGCCCTGTCTGCCGATGTTGGCTTTCTTCCTAGTGCTGCTTACTTTGGGCGGCTGCGGGGTGAGTTTTTAAATTTACTAATGGAATTAACCGGCAATCGCTTCGGGCGATCTTTTTTGAGGCCCGGTGGGGTTTTGTTTGATCTTACCAAAGAAATGATACTCGATTTTAAAAAACGAGTCAGCCTGGCTGAACATGAAATGAAAGAGGTTGCCGCACTCTTTTTTTCCGCCTCCTCCGTTTTGGCAAGATTAGAACACACTGGAGTGGTTCAGCAAGACACGGCAAAGGCTTTGGGCCTCGTGGGGCCGGCGGCTAGGGCCAGCAATTTGATGCGGGATGTTCGTTATAATTACCCTACGGGTGCTTATCGCTTTCGGCACCTTCCCCCGGTGCGGCTTGTCTCAGGTGATGTTTATGCTCGAGCCAGAGTGCGATCGCTAGAAAGCAAAAGATCTTGTGAATTTATTCTCGAACAACTGGAAGCCTTGCCTGCAGGGAAAATTTTTGGCCCCTGCACGGGCTATAAGCCATCGGCGTTCGCTGTGAGCCTCATCGAAGGATGGCGAGGTGAGATTGCTCATCTTGCCCTGACCAATGAACAAGGGGAGCTGGTGCACTACAAAGTTGTGGATCCATCGTTTCACAACTGGATGGCTTTAAGTCTAGCCATGCGAGATGGCCAAATTTCAGATTTTCCCCTTTGCAACAAGAGTTTTAATTTATCTTATGCGGGCCACGACCTTTAAGAAAGATCATTATGTGGGACATTTTAAAAAATCGTTGGCGACAAGGTTATCAAACCGCTGCTTTTTCAAAAAAAATAACCATGCCAGCGCGGTTTCGGGGGCGGCCGGTTTTTCATCCTGAAAAGTGTAGTCACGGCTGTCACGATTGTGAGGCAGCATGCCCAGCCATTACCCTCAACCCTCCCACGCTAGATTTAGGCCGCTGCCTCTTTTGCCAAGAGTGCGTTTTGGCTTGCCCCGATGGTGCCGTAAGTTATTCCCAAGAAATTCCCATGGCGGTTCGAAATCGCGAAGATCTCCTTTTGAAAGGAGACGGAATAAAATTAGCCACGGCTTTGGGTAAAGAAATTCGGTCCCTCTTGGGGCGCTCTTTAAAACTCCGTGTGGTTAACGCCGGGAGCTGTAACGCTTGCGATTTAGAACTGCAAGCCTTAAACAACGTGGTCTTTGATTTATCGCGGTTCGGAATTCAATTCGTAGCTTCGCCCCGCCATGCCGATGGCCTGGTGATCACCGGGCCGGTAACTGAAAATATGAAACTGGCCTTGCAAAAAACTTATGAAGCTACCCCTGCGCCTAAGATCGTCATTGCCGTAGGTGCCTGTGCCATTCAAGGTGGCCCGTTTGAAAATAGCCCCCACGTGCACAATGGTGCTGACAAGTTACTACCCGTCGATTTATACATCCCCGGTTGCCCCCCGCACCCCTGGACTATTTTGGATGGCCTCCTGAGGCTCTTGGGAAAGGCCAAAAATTAAACCTTTCCAAATTTAAACAATCTCTTTACAATAGGGCTATTAAGGGGCGACTAAGAGGGGGGTTTTATGAGAGTTTTACGGGGTGGCATCCTTTCAATTTTATTATCCATTCTTTTAAGTTCTGGAATTTATTTGGGTTGTGGGGGAGGGGGTGGCGATAGTAGCGTCAACGATTATGAACCTACCGATACCGATGTTGCCAATACTTCTACCACTTCTTCTAATGTGGCGTTGCAACTTTTCTCAGTCGGAAATTCAAGCCTAAGCTTACCCTTAGGCAATGTTTCGTTCGACCAGGTGGAGCCTCCATTCGAGTCGGCCATTACTTCAACCCCCACTTCAAGTTGTAGCGAGGCAAGTTTGCCCAGTGTTACTGGTACTAGCTTTAACGGGCAACTCTATGGAAGCACTTTCAATGGTGATGGTAGTGGAGTTTGTACCCTTAAGGTTGATATGACAAGTAACATCATGGCAGCAACCGCTGCTTGTGATCTTTTTTACCCCGGCGCTGGGAGCTTTACCCAAGACATGACCATCGATGGAACCGTGGGTGCTTCTGCTAGTATTTCCGAAGTTTCAGATAGCGTATTTCAAATTTATACCGAGATCAGTTCGCAGGGCTTGCAATTTTATTTTAAAGATAGTTCCGATGCCACAAAGATTTGTGACGTGGTGTTGAATCTTGCTGATTTGGCTACCATTACCATTTCAGAAGGCTCGGCCACGTATTCTCGCTCTGTTTCAGGTTGTGCCGAAATTTGCAATCAGGCCTTTTCAATGAGTGGTAGCGAATCCGGCACCCTTACGACTCAATAAATCGTTTAGTCGATACTCAGCTAAAACGTTAACACTCGGTCCGAATTTTTGATCAAGTCGTAGAGGTCTTGCATGGTTGAAAGCGGGCATAACTCAGAGGCTTCTTGTTGACGCAATTTGATGCACGTGGTGCAGGCCAGTATGGCCCCACCTTTTTCAAGAAAAGTTTGCATAAGTTCACGGATTTTAAATTTTTCTGTATCGAGTGATTCAGCTTCTACCCCCTTGGCTAGCAAAAAAACCTTCACATCATCTTTTTGTTGCAGGGCAAGGTTGGCCAAGCGAAAGACATTCCAAACCGTTTCAGAATCATTAGAATAAATAATAATACTAATTTTCATTTTTCCTCCGGAACCACTGTGAAGCTCCAAAATATTAATATGCCAGTGAAATAAAACCACCAGGTCCATTTACAATAGGGCCTTTTTCCAAGAGTAATCTTGAATCAAATTTGTTGTCGAGCAGATAGAAATGATTATAAATGGGCATGAGGAGTGGTGGAAAAAGCAGGAATAAAATGCTTTGGTTCTTTTTTTAAGATTTGTTTGATGAACATCTCTTGGGCACCAAACAATTCAATTCCTTTTTCATAAGCTTCTTGCTCAGTTGTGAAGAAACCATGAATTTTTTGATTTTTGATAAGAACAAACTGCCCTTCATGTTGTTGGAGAAGCTTTTCCTTCTGGCCTTCAAAAAAGACTTGTTCTTGTTTTAGATTCATTTTAAACACCTGGCCTTAGAGTAAATTACTTTAACTATTTTCTCAATATGATTTTTCATATTCCTTGCAATACCCCAAAATTTTCATAGGTGTCACGAATTTGGTGATAAAAGAGCCGATCGGGTTTGGTTCGATTGAGATAATGGAACATAAATCCGGTATTCATCGATGATGGTTCTTATGGGCATACCCCATGTGTAGCAAAGAGGTTCGATGAGGGTGGTAATACCCTGATTAGATAAAAATTGTTTTTTGACTTGAGCCTCTATTTCATCACTAGCCACATAAGCTAACACCCATTCTCGAAAAGCCGTCGTTTCTTGTTCTTTAAAAAATGCCAACCGTTTTCTTAGATCAAAAAACACACCTGTGGTGATTAGCAAATTTACTCCCAAAAATTGGGCCAACGTTGCAGGGATTCCCAAATAGGTTACCAAAAAGTAGGTATTAGCAGTTAAAAACAGAATTAGTATAATAACCAAAACGATTGGCTTCATTTGCTGATTTAAATCTCTTCTGAGTAGCGTATTATTTTCTTCGCTGTGTATAAACTGATGTTTTTTTAAAAGGGAAATAATTCGATCTGGTCTGAAAAGCAATGTGAAGTAAATAAATCCAAAGATAGAAATAAGAGTGAGTGCCAGAAAAGATCCCATCCACCCTGTCAATATCATAGAAGCCAATTCATTCAAAAGAGGACTGGAAAAAAAATGATAAAGAGTCGCTGGTAGAAACATTAAAGCAATGGCCCAATAAAGAGGTTCATTGCCTAAACAAGAAAGTCGGAAGGGTAGAGAAATATTGTTTTTAGAATCATGGGAAGAAAGGGTTATTTCTTTTTTGAGTGTTGTTATTACCCATAAAACCCAGATGATTAGTATCAATGGAATAAGACTTATTAAAGTCCAAAGCTGATCAATTTGAAAAAATGGTCTCATATCAACAATAAGTTTTTGGATAAAATCTAATATGAAAAGAAGCCCAAAACCATGGCCAATGCCATAGCGTGTAACCATGAGTGCTCCAAAGAGTCGTAAAAAAATGCCTATCATAAGAGACAACGTGCCTAATAAATAAGGGGTCATCCCTAATTGCAGCAGACCATTATCCTGCAAAGATTTCGTTAAAAGAATAGCTTGTAAGGTAACTAATAGAATCGTAAAAAAAAGTGTCCATTGCAGCAAGGTTGTTCGAGAAGCACCTCCCTCAAAAAGGCACGTTCTTTTTTTCTTAGTTAAGAAAAAAACAAATTGCGTCAAGATACAGGCTGAATAGAAAGGTGCCAATCCTAAAGATGTCAAAAAAATTGATTGAACCATTCCATTGGTTTTGAAAAGTTCAAAAATATTTTGCGAAATAAGCAACGAATTCAAGTTTGTCTTGAGGAAAGGCAGCGGAATATAATCAAGAAGTCCTAACAAGAATAAAACACCAATCGTAGCAAGCCATCGGCGATGCATTTTCTTATTGGAGAAACTCCATTTAAACTGGCTTAAAAAAGATTCAGGAAATATCTCTCTTTTCCAACCTATTTTGTTATTAAGAGTCATGGGTTCACCTTTTATTTCGTAAATCTAAAACATAAGGGTCAATCGAAGTTTCTTGGTAAATATTTTCACGCCAATTACTGCCAAAGACGATGCGATCTCCCTTAGCACTTACCGTGGCATGGGGTTCGGCGGCATAGACACCTTCATTCCCATAGCGGCGACTGTGATGATGGGCCAAGCGTTCAACGCCGTTTGGTGATTTTATGGCACTGCCATCTAATTTTAAAGCAAAGATTTCGTCGGCAAATAAATCCCAGTGGGTGGCATCGGTTGATTGCTGATCATTCATGTCAAACACGCTCATATAACACCAACCAGGGCGTTTGATATTGCGACAAGAAATATGCAGGTCAAATAGCCCCAAGTTTAAAAGATCCGCTGTTTGGCCATCCCGGAGCAGGAATTTTTTTATCACGGTCTTGTTAAGGTTCGGATCGTAAACATCCATCACCAAAATTTCAGTTGAACCATCTGCATCTAACCCTAAATCACTATGCCCGGTGCCGAGCGGCTTCGTCCATAATAATTTAGTTAGATCAAGAGGATATACCTCAACCCCTCGCGCGCTCGTTGCATAATCAACCACCACATAATGACCCAGCGGGGAAATAGAAACCCAATCTACAAAATCAATCCCGGTGGGTAGGTTGCGGCGACTTACGAGGGTTTTACTGAAAATATCCAATACCAAAATTTCTTTAAAATCATGATCACCCATGCGACCCATGACAGCATAATAACGCCCATCGTTAGATAAATTCCCCTCGGCAAAAGTGTCAGCGGTTACGTAAGGAGCTCCTTGAGGATTTTTAAAGGTGAAGACAGGGGTGATGGTATCGGTGTTAATATCATAAATTTTTAAAGTAGCTTCGGTGTTAAAGTAAAGGAGGTGAGGGAGGCTAGGGTGCCAAAAGATATCTTGTGCCCCGGTGATTTCATCTTTTAAAATTTTCTTAAACTGATAGTTCTTGGCATCATAAATTAAAGTGCGACCATCACAATCTTGAAGTCTCAACCAAGATTCGTCGGCATTAAAAACCTGGCGCTTCGAATATTCAGGTACCAAACAACGCCCGGTGAAGTTAGGGGGTTTGGAGATACGGGTAATGGCATAACCAAATTTAGCATCAAAAAAAGTTTCTCCCGGCGCAGGCTTTTTATTCATAAAGTCATGAGGAATAATATTAAAGCTGCTCATGCCAAGGGTGGCGAAAACAATCGATAGGCTTAAGAATTTTTTCATAAAATGGGCTTTGGCGCATTTTCAAATGATAGTAAAGAGATCTTCTATGCAAGGTAAAAATATTAACCTTATCTTTAAAAAAACAGACCGTTTGTTCGATCAATATCTTCCATCCGATTTGCTGCGCACGATTTTAAAAAATAGGCTCATCAATTTAAAAAAGAGTAGACAGTTTCAAAACTGGGCACCCTGTGTTGACATCCCCTATCATTTATCGTTGGGGCTTAATAACTCTATAGCTCAGAGCCATTGGCTTGGGGTTTTGACAACTCTATTGTTTCTAGGTTGCGATCTCTTAGATGATTTGCACGATCAAGATTTATATAAGAGTGAAAGCCCATATTCTCCTGCACAATTAAGCCTAGCATCAGCGGTGTTGCTAACCGCATTGCCCAACTTAGTATTAAGAGAATTGGCATCTGTTTCCAAAAACTTTGCCCTACTCAAAACCATTTCAGATTCTCTTTTGGTCATGGCTGCTGGCCAATTTCAAGATTTATCCTTGGCAAACCCATACACGATTCACCCCAATGCTATCGAAGCTATGGTTTTGAAGAAGAGTGGAGAAGAACTTAGCCTCTTCTGTCGCTTGGCGGCTAAAATAGCTTCGGTTTCACCTATAATCGAACAAAAGTGTGCTGACTTTGGTAAATTTCTTGGTACGGCCTTGCAAATTTCCTCGGATGTCTTTGATCTTTTTTGGGCTCCGCAAAGCAAAGATTTAAAACATAGTTCCTTAACTTTACCCATTGCGCTACATCTTGTGAGAATAAAAAATCAGGCTGCTTTCTTAAAACTCTTAGAACGAGCTGGGCACGTTAAAGGTGCGCGTGCAAAAATCAAAAAGCATTTGACTTCATCGGGCAGCATAGAACATACTGCCATATTCATTGAGTTTTATTGCGAGAAGGCCCGTCAAATTTTGAATGGGCTAAAGTTTGGGCGCAAAGTTCAACGATCTTTGGAAAAGTTAATTAATAAGATTTCTTTACAGGAGTAAAATCATGAATCACAACGCAATCCAACAATTGCTCGATGTGCTCAACAATGATTCAACATTGTATCAGAGCTTTAAGAAAGATCCTGTCGCGGTTATCAATCAACTCAATTTAAAACTTACTCCCGAAGAATGTAAGGCCATTCATAAAATCAAGTTAGGGCAATGGCAAAAGCGTTCAGCTGTGCTTTTAGGTATGTAATTTTGTAAAATCTTGTGAAGCAAAAAAGAATCGTTATTACATTTTTAGTTTTAAGCTTGTCGATAATTCGATGTGGTTCTGGTAATCCCTCAGGAGAACTGGCCCGAACCGCAGCCGACGATGTCGTGACTTTTATTTCGTGGTCAGCCGCAGCTTGGGGGGCATTGGGCTCTGTTGTTGAATCGAATAAGACGCTTTCTTTCCCTATTACTTGCCCTGGGGGTGGTGAAATGGCTGTTCAGGGGAGTCAAGTTACCCTTAGTAATTGTTCCGTTACTTCAGACAATGGCACTTATACGGGAACTGGCACCTATACGGTATCCGAACAGGGGACCTTGGTAACCCATAGTTGGGATCAGGATCTTTCTGCCTCCGAGACAAATGCCACTGTTACTTTTTCAAGCGATGGATTTCTTACCTTTGATAATTCTGGAAACGATGTAAGTTTTCAGTTTGAAGCGACTTTTTCAACAGGGGTACATTTGATGAGTGGGTCTTTGGCTGAAAATAATGATGGAACCATTGACTTGAGCATTACTCTAGCTCTGGATGGCGTGGTATGGTTAAACTGTTCATTCGATGACGTCATTGTTGCTAATTTAACCGAAGCCGAAATTCTCATTGGATGCAACGTGTAAGCTGTATACAACAAGTATACACAAAAATGCCCTTTTGGTCCTTATCTTAAGACTCCGCATCTATCATTAATCGATAATCCTTGCGAGTAGGGAATGGTTCCCATACACTTTAAAGAGGGGTAAATGCATGTCAGCCAACAAATTTCAGTTTGGATTTATATACTTAATCTTTTCAGTAAGTTTGCTCACTGCTTGTGGTGGTAGTCATACACCCCAGGAAGATTTTGCGTGGTCCATACCTCCATCGATTTCTACACCGGTTCCAACATTTACTCCTATTCCAACATCCTCTCCACAAGATCCAGAGATAGATGAATCGTCTTCTGAAGATTTCGTGGTAATATACGAATCCAATCGTGCTTTGGACGGCAGTGAAACAAAGGGTCCTGTTAGAAATATATGGTCTTATTCCAACAAGACCAAACAGCATACTCCTCTTACGAAATTGACCTCTGCTCATTCTCAATCCCCAGAACCTTCCCCGGATGGTAAAAAAATTCTATTTGTGTCTGATCGCAATCTGGATGGAACAGACTCAACACTAAAATTTTCGACTAATATTTGGATCATGAATCAAGATGGCAGTGGGGTTAAGCCTTTGACAAAATTAAAAACAAACAAGCACATTTATTCTCTCTCGTGGTCGCCAAACGGAAAAAAAATCGCTTACCTATCCAATCACTCATTAGTGGGGACGACTGGGACCGTGCCAGCACCAGCAGTTGTCAATGAATTCATGCTAAATATCTTTCTCACAGAGGAAGAAGATGGTTATGATAAAGCTAAAGCCCTAACAATGAACGCTCAGGAAAGTTATTTCACGAATGAGGGCCCTTGTGGGAATAGCGATTTTTCTTTTTCACCTGATAGTGAAGAGATAGTCTATGTTTCAACTTGTCACGAGCAACTTGATGGAACTCAAATCACTGGAAACGAAGCACTTTGGAAAGTAAAGCTCAAAGATCCCAGCGGTTCTTCTAAGAAGCTTTTATCTTCTGATAAGCTTCCCCTTGGAGATTGGGACCCCACTCCGCAGCGAAGTCCTGAATTTTCACCTGACGGTAAAACAATTATTTTTAGGAGCAAAACAGAGATTAAGCAGCAAATTATTCCAATGAATTTGGGTTCGAATATGATAGTAGGTGATATTTTGTTTGAATCAGATAATTGGCTTTGTTGGGAAGTCGATGCGAAAACTGGGGTAGTTATTGACCATTTGACCAGCAACTATACCTCTTCCCTGGCGTATCAATTTTTTGACTTGGCCCCCTTGGCAAATTTTGGAGCCCCAGCCAATTGTTACGCCACCCATTGGACTCCGGATGGCGAGAGGATTCTCGTGAACTCGGATTATATGACAAATAATGAAGAAAAAAAAGACTATAAAGGTTGGTTGTTCTTAATGGAGCCTTATGGCGGTTCACTACAGACGTTCATCAAAGAACCACAAAATTTGTTCACAAGTGATGACTGGGCGACATCTCAATGGTCTGCCGATGGGAGCAAATTAGTGTATGTAGTCGACAATGAGAACGTATGGATTACTGGAATGACAAAACAAGAAGATTATTGTGAGCAAAAAGGCAACAACACAATAAACTGTGACATGGGTAAAATGAATAAATTGAATTTCTCTCTTACTTTGCACTCTGAAGAAAGTGGCATTTACAGTAGCAATCCCCGTTTTTTGAGCAACAAAATTCCTAATTACTTTCTACCTAGCTTTGATATTAAGAAACCAAACGAAAAGAAGACAAACAAGCTTATTCTAATCAAGTAAAACCCAGCTTAGATTAACCATCGAGGATTAGTTGATCTTAACACATTCCCAATTTGAAACATTGAAGTGGCGTTCGGTATAAGACTCTGTTGTCTTAGTTACAATTTTGCCATCGCGTTTTTCCGGTTCAACCACAAACTCAAACCAGCTTCCTGTAAGTTGCACCTTACCTGGGCAGGAGATTTTTGTTTGGGTATAAATAACAACGTGTTCCCCATTATCCAAGTCAAACTCTTCTTCAATCCACTTGCCTTTAGGTGGTTGGGAGGCATGTTGTGACACGAGTGGAGATAGTTTACCTTTTAAGGTCACTTCATTGGTTGCGCCTATACTCCACGACGCGAACAGACTCATGATGACGATAAGCTTTTGTAAGATAAACCTAGTTTGCATAACGATTCCTCCTTACCAAGCCTTGGGTAACGTTACCTTTGGATCAAGGTTCCCTTTGCCAGGTACATAATTAGCTTCAATACGAATGCCATCCGGATCTTCGAATAATAGAGAATAATAACCAGGGGCCCACTCAGGGTTAGCCGTGGGTGGGCGGATAATCTTGGCATTTAGCTTTTTGGCTAAATCATGCAATGCATCGACGTCTTCATGTTTTTTTAATCGAATGCACACATGATGTAAACCACATCGAGTTTGCACAAAATTTTCATTTTTATGTTCAGGAGAGGCTTGCGAAATGGCAATGCCGGTGCGCCCACCTACGCAATAATAAAAACCATCAGTTTCGAACATAGGAATCATTTCAAAAAATTGAAGTAATGCCTTATAAAAAGGCAAACTTTTTTCAAAATTACTTACGGTCAATTGAATATGGGCAATGCCATTAATTTCCATAAATCCTACTAAACCTAAATTGATTTTGAAGTCACTAGTTTTCGTTATTTTCGACCCAGGTGGGTCATGGCGTGCTCATCCTTCCAAACATTCTTTTAATAACATTTCATACTTGTGACTTTGTTCGTGGTGTTTTTGCGATATTTTTTCTAAACGATCAAATTTTTCATCGATTTGTTTTTGGGAGTCTTTGAGCTTTTTTGATAAAACAATAAATGCTTCACGGTTTTGGGTTTGAGAGGCTTTGATCAGTTCAGCATTGGCCAGCCCTACCATTTCTTCCAAATCACAGATTTCTTTTTCTAGAGTTTCCATTTCTTTTTTAAGCGGGTCTAAAGTGCAAGAGCGTTTGGTGATAATATCAGCTCTTTTTTTGCGGGCTGCTTTTTTATTGAGAGGAGAGGCAACTAAAGATTCTGTTGAAATAGCAGCAGTTGTTTTGAATTCCTTGTCCGGAGTTTCGTCCCAGCCAACTTTTTCTAAAAATTCATCGTAAGTGCCTAAGAAAAGTTTTACTTTACCTTGATGAAAGACCACGAGTTTAGTGGCAATCTTTCTTAAAATCTCTTCGCTATGAGTGACAATAACCGCAGCGCCTTCAAAATTTTCGATGCTTTCCATCAAAGCTTCGATGGATTGCATATCTAAATGGTTCGTGGGTTCATCTAAAAAGAGCAGGTTAGCTGGCGCAGCCAAGATCTTTCCCAACAACACGCGGCTTTTTTCTCCTCCGGAAAGATGAGAAATCTTTTTTTCAGCGTGATCACCGCTAAACATCATTAGCCCACAAATATTTCGAATGGTGGTGCGATCAAGTTTAGAATTAGCGTGGGCAATTTCTGTTTCTACAGTTAATTTGGGGTTAAGCCGGATGATATTGGTTTGCCCAAAATAACCGACCTGCATATTCGGATGATGCCGGATGGTGCCGGCTTGTGGGCTAAGCTCTTGGGCCAACAGGTTAAGTAGCGTTGATTTGCCTTTACCATTTTTCCCAATCACGGCAATGCGATCGTGAGCCTGGATGGTTAAATTGAAATTGGAGATGAGCGGATTTTCGGGTTGAAACGAAAAAGTAAGATCAGATACTTCCATTAAAATTTTAGCTTGGAACGGGGCGTAGTGAAATTGAAAATCCAAATTTTGGATTTGAGATAATTTGTCGAGCTTGGGCATTTTTTCAAGCATTCTAATGCGTGACTGAACCAGCGTCGCACGATTAGCTTGAGCTTTGAATCGATTAATAAAGGCCTCGGCATGTTTGCGCTGCTTTTCTTCGTTGAGGCGGGTTTTTTCATATGTTTCTTCGTCCTGTGCAACCAATGTATAAAGGGCCCTAGAATTGCCTTGAATCCGTCTAATTTTTTGGCGGTGAATGAGCGCGGTGTGAGTTGTGACAGCGTCCATAAATTCTCGGTCATGGGAAATGATGATGAGTTCATTTTCCCACGAACGAAGAAATTGAATAATCCAACGAATAGAAACGATATCTAAATAATTGGTGGGTTCATCTAATAAAAGCAGATTAGGATTAGAAACTAACACCTTTGCCAAATTCAAACGAATTTGAAAGCCACCTGAAAATTCAGCCGGGGCTTTTTGTAGATCGGCTTCGGTAAAGCCAAGGCCAAAGAGGATGCGCTCGACTTTATAATGATCATGTTCTTCTTCGGGCCTTAAACCAAGGCAGCCTTCTTCTAAAATGGTGGGTTGGGTAAAATGGAGATGCTGGGCCAAATGCCCCATACGATAATGCTTGGGTTTGCTAATGATCCCCGAATCTTCCTGTTCTTCGCCCAGAATAAGCCGGAATAGGGTAGATTTGCCATGGCCATTTCTCCCCATCAGCCCAAGGCGTTCGCCCGGTGTGAGCTGGAGAGATGCCTTATCAAAAAGAACTTGGCCACCATAGGATTTGCAGAGGTCTTGAATACGCAGCATATTTTGGGTTTTGCTATTACGGGTTATGGCCTAAAATTGCAATGCAAGAAAACAAAAGGAGATTGTCACTGAATCGGCAAATGAAAACTCTCGGTTTTTTTGCTGTTATGATAATAAATTTCTTGGAGACCTTCGCTATTGACCCAAGAATGTTTAGGTAATTCATGTTCTCTGCCGGGGAACAAAGTCCCATTGGCACTATAAATCTTTCGATTAGGGGGTATTGGCTCAAGCAGGCTCTGCCCAACAAAAATTTCTTTTGCACCTTTCCCTAAATTGCCTAAATCTAAAATAGTTGGAAGAATATCAATTAACTGAACAGGCACATGAGTATTCTCCCGCAAATTTGCTTGAGAATGCTTAGCCAATTTCTGTTCGACAGACTTTGGAATATAGATGATCAGCGGTACCCGCAATTCTTCTAAATATAAAGTGCCTCCATGAAATAATTGCCCATGGTCTCGAAAGGCTTCACCATGGTCCGCTGTAATAATAACAACAGTGTTATTGGCCAAGTTCAGGGTGTGCATTAAATCAAATAATTTTTTCAGCATATGATCTGTATAAGCAAGGGCATTATCATAGTCGTTGATTAGGCTGGTAAGATCGGTATCTCCCAAAAAATAATTTTTTGCAGGATGAAACAAGGCATGGGCTGGAGGATAGCAGTAGGGGATATGCGTGCATTCCAATTCCCAGATTCCAAAAAAAGGAGATTGACTGTTTGTTTGCCTTAATTTCTGCTCAAGTATTTCAAAAGTATATTGATCATCACGTTGCACCCCGGTTTCTTCATAAAATTGTTTGAGTAGTCTTTTTGAAAAAGAGTTTTTGCTCTGTGAACGGCCCTCATAGAACTCTTTTAATTTAATTTGCCCTACGTCTAAGTAAAAATCTAAACCCGGGGTTTGAAAATATTGATCTAATTGGTAACGTGGATACCCCACCGATTGGGTAATCATAAAATTGTGATATCCGCTCAACTTTAAATAATCCCAAATTAAAGGGGCTTTTGCGAAGTCTTCTATTTTTTCTCTAAAATCTAGCCCTGAGGTTAAGGAAATTAACGAAAAATAACTGCCCGATGCATTCGACAAGGCATGATCAAATTGATAAACATTTTCGTTTTGAATAATGCTTGATAAAAAAGGAGAGGTTTCACGCTGGTACCCATAGCTAGAAAGATGATCTGCACGTATAGATTCCAGTAGTACCAATAAAATATTAGGTCGCTCAGAAATATTAGTTTGAGATATGGGTTGAGAAAATTCAATTTGTTGACGTTTAACCACCCAAGGAGGGGCCTGATAGCTTTCCCCATATCCAAAAATGCCTTGCGGGGCTTGCTTTAGCGAAACAAAAATCTCTTGTGTTAATCTTATGCCCGCTAACGTGGGGTTGCTTCCCCAGGGGCCAAGGCTATTGCCCCATCCCAAAATTAGCCAAACCACCCAAAGGGCTTCTGCCAAATATCGAATGCCATGGCTTGCTCTTAAGGGTCGTTTAAAAAATTCTGGGGAATAATTGAGTAGAATGATGAAAGTAAGTAAAAATACCAATACAGAACTTAAGGCACGCCAAAAATAGGCTTCCTGAAATATCTTTTCAAATTGTTCCGCAATAATCGGCCAATTCAACCTAATCATATCAAATTGAGCCATGGTAATAAATTTACCAAACAAAAAATGATGAATAAACTGGCCCAACCAAAGCGTTAGAAAAAAAATAAATATGGGAAATGATAATAACAGGGTGATTTTACTAAATTTAAAGAGAGTCTTGCTTAGGGTTAAAAACAAAGACCAAAACCCATAAGCTAAAACGAAAGCAATGGCGAGGTCGATAAGGCTTAATTTTATTTCATACCTGAAACAAAAAATAAAAAAAATTGCGGTTAAAAGAAAAGTCCAAAGAAGAGGAGCTTCTTTCGAAAAAAAATGAAGTAACTTCATTTGCCACACCATTCTCGGATCTGCTCATACACTCGTGCGCTTCTTTGTAAATGTTCGTGGGAAATTCTTGGGATGATTTTACAATGATCTTGCAAAAAGGGGATCCCCGTACCGCTTGCCAGATGAACTAGGCCATCACCAAACCAACGCCCCATTTTTGAATTGGCAACTTTTGAAAGGGTCCCACAGATTAAGTAGTGATCAACCTTTTTTAGGAGAGGAGGTTTGTTTTGATGCCAATAAAACAGGTCGCCGGCATTTTTTTTCTGCCAGTCTTCATCGATCACATATCCATGTCGCAGATCTTTAATGCCGGCACTTCGTAAATCACCTAAGATGACAATCGCCTTTGTAATGGGGTTTGGAATTTGGTTTAAGATAACAGTAGTGAGTTTCCCGAGTTTTTCAAGATGGGTACCTAAATGAGGCGTGCCCAAATAAAAAATTTTTCTGATAAACTTTATCCATCTTCTTTTTTCTTTTTGTCCGTAATAACACGCACTGCGAAAAACTAGCCCCCCCATGCTGTGTCCGACGAGTACTATCTCACCTATTTTCCCAGGATAACAACCCATGAATTTTTCTAATAGGTTCGATAAATGTCTGCCGTTGGTGGATATATGCATTCCCGAGTTATAGCGCAGAAAGAAGGGAGCATAGCCAAAGTCTTTTTGGAGGAGAGACCCATAGTTTGTTGACATGTCATGACTAAATCCCCAACCTTTTTCGGAACCGCAGCTGCCATGAGCTAAGATGCAAATTTTACCGGTATCGGGTGGTGTAATTTTACTTAAGGAGTTTTTGCTCAGAGTAAGTGGCCCACCTGCCATATAAAGCTTCATCTTTATTGCAAGCCGGGTTTTGCTTTTTTCTAAGGTGTCTCCAATTACTCCATTAACGACACAAAGAATTCGATCTACTTTTTTGGGTAACGATGTAAAAAAACTTTTCATTTTTGACACAACATTATGTTGGTAGGAGTTGACTTTGTGGTATCAGGAAGTACTTTAAAAAGTCTACTGGAAATACATTGTAAGCGGGGGAAATAAAATGTTTGATCTTCCTTCTATTTTATGTGGGATTTTTTTTAGTATGGTTGGCCTTTATGCTTGGCGTTATGGGCGCCAGCAACAAAGTGGCCGCCATATGTTGTTGGGCGTGGCGCTATTGGCATTTGGCTATTTTATTCCAAATGTTTGGTTAGCGCTCGCTATAGGTACTTTATTGACCACATTCCTTTTTTGGCCCTGAGGATCAAGAGGAATCCATAACAAGAGGAATCCATGACGAAGGAACTTTTCTATTCAAAACGATTTTTAGGGCAAAATGCCACGAATGGGTAATAACCGATAAAATTTAACAGAGCTGTGCTTTAAGCTTGCAGCCTGTTGAAAGGGTCTTGTCTGAATTTGTATTAAATTA